>DLBD01000150.1 GCA_002494125.1 Ruminococcaceae bacterium UBA7030
TCAGTCATAATTGTTGCAGGGTTTGAGTTGATGAGAACGACCTCATATCCCTCCTCACGAAGAGCAAGACAAGCCTGTGTGCCTGAATAGTCAAATTCTGCTGCCTGTCCGATGACGATAGGACCTGAGCCGATAACAAGTATTTTGTGAATGTCCGTTCTTTTAGGCATTTTGCTCAGCCTCCTTTTCCATTGACGAAATAAACTCGTCAAAAAGATATTCGCTGTCCTGAGGACCCGGTGCGCTTTCAGGATGATACTGAACAGAGAAAAGCTTGTTTTTCCCTGACTTAACTCCCTCTGCAGTTTTATCAAGAAGATTTATATGAGTAAGCTCGAGTTCAGTATTTTTAAGCGAGTCAACATCAACAGCATATGAATGGTTTTGTGATGTGATTTCAATCTTACCTGTCAAAAGATTTTTAACAGGGTGATTACCGCCCCTATGACCGAATTTCATCTTAAACGTCTTTGCGCCGAGTGCAAGAGAAATCATCTGGTGGCCAAGACAAATGCCGAATATCGGAAGCTTTCCCTTAAGCTCCTTTACAACGTTTATAACGCTCTGAACGTCCTCAGGGTTACCCGGTCCGTTCGAAAGGAAAAGTCCGTCAGGCTTAAGCGCCATAATCTCGTCGGCAGTAATGTTGTATGGTACAACGGTTACATTACAGCCCTTTTCATTAAGCTTTCTTACGATGTTAAGCTTTATGCCGCAGTCGATTGCTACAACGTCGTATTTATGATTCGGAGTTCTTGAATACCAACGCTTTTTACAGCTTACGCGCGATACCATATCCGTAGGAATTATATAATCTCTAACTTTTTTCAGAGCTTCTTCATAAGGCACATCGGCATTACAGATAATTACTTTCTGCGAGCCTTCGTCGCGAATAATCCTTGTTATCATTCGTGTATCCACACCGCTGATTGCAGGAATGTCATATTCATCAAGAACCTCTGAAAGTGTTTTGGTATATCTGAAATTTGAAGGTAAATCGTTATATTCCCTAACAATAAGACCGCCCATTGTCGGAATCTTTGTTTCGTAATCCTCGTCAGTCATACCGTAGTTACCGATAAGAGGATAGGTCATACAAACCATCTGGTCGGTATAGCTTGGGTCGGATATAATTTCCTGATAGCCAACCATAGATGTATTGAAAACAATTTCATTTATTGCCTCACAGTCGGCACCGAAACCATAGCCGTAAAATTCCTTTCCGTTTTCAAGAATGATTTTTTTATTAAATGGCTTCATATACAATCTCCCCTCTATTTATAGTCATTAGGTTTTCGCCGTAAAGCGTCCAGCCTTCAAACGGAGTTGCCCTTCCCATTGAAACAAATTTTTCAGGGTCAACTGTCCACTCTTTTTCTATGTCGAGAAGTGCAAGACATGCAGGCGCACCCTCCTTTATTTCTCCTGCGTCAAAACCGAAAATTTCCCTCGGTTTAACAGACATCATTTCAACAAGTTTTTCAAGACTTATCACACCTGTTTTTACAAGCTTTGTATTGAGCACTGCAAACGCAGTTTCAAGACCTACGACGCCCATTGCTGACTTTTCAAGTCCTTTTGACTTTTCTTCTTTAGAATGTGGAGCATGGTCGGTTGCGATAACATCAACGGTTCCGTCAAGCACGCCTTCAACAAGTGCTTTCATATCCTCTCGTGAGCGCAGCGGAGGATTCATCTTAAATCTTCCGTCCTCCTGTAAATCATCTTCACACATTGTAAGGTAATGCGGTCCGGTTTCGCAGGTGACATTGACGCCCTCGCTTTTTGCCTTTCGTATTATTTCAACGCTCTCTTTAGTAGAAATATGGCAGACGTGATAATGACATCCGGTCTTTTTTGCAAGCTCGCAATCTCTTTTAATCTGCGCCCACTCGGACTTTGAACAAATACCCTTATGGTTATGAGCTTTACAGTATTCACCGTCGTGAATATATCCGCCGTTAAGAAGCTCGTTCACCTCGCAATGAGCAGAAATAATCTTGCCGAGCTTTGCACATTTTTCCATGGCTTCTTCCATAAGTTCAGCGTTCTGGACTCCTGTGCCGTCGTCGGAATACCCTGCAACCTCACTTGATATTTCTTCAAAGTCAATAAGCGTTCCTACGCCTTTTCTTCCTTTGGTGATGGTGCCGAAAGGTATTACATCAATTACAGCATCCCGCTCTATTATATCAGTTTGTACCTTTAGATTTTCAGCACAATCGGGTGCAGGATCAAGATTAGGCATTGTGCAAAGTATATTATATCCGGCTTTCGCTCCTGCCATTGAACCTGTCTTAATAGTTTCTTTATAAGAAAAACCGGGCTCACGAAGATGTGTATGAACATCGACGAAACCCGGAATTAAAAAATACTTACCCATTGCATCAACAACACGGTCTGCATTATCGTCAGAAATAGAAACACCAAGACAATTAATAACATCATCTTTTATAAGGACATCAAGCTTTTTGAAAGTCCTGTCAACATATGTCATTGCATTTTTAATAAGTAAATTCATAATATAACCTCAAATATGCACTGGCGTATCCTGTTACTTTTCAAGATATTATAATATTTTTAATTAAATAAGTCAACACAAATTAAGCATATAAATATTTACAATTAGTTACAATTATAATATAATCTAATTATTGCGAAGGAGAGATACTTATGAAGCTTTGTGTTATCGGCGGTGGCGGTGTGCGCTCAATGTTTCTTGCAAAAAGCATTGCGCAAAAGGCAGAAATGTTAAATATTGATGAGCTTGTATTTATGGACATTGACGCAAAAAAGCTGAATATTTACGGTAAAATGGCAAAAAAGGTTGCAAATACCCTATGCCCGTCCCTTTCGTTCTCCCTGACCGACGACGCTGTAAATGCCGTTAAGGATGCGGATTATGTTATTACAACAATTCGTGAAGGCGGCGACGAAATGAGAGTTAAGGATGAAAGAATTGCTCTTTCACACGGTGTACTCGGACAGGAAACCACAGGCGCTGCCGGCCTATCCTTTGCTATGAGAAGTGTCGGAGCGCTTGCTGAATACTGCGAATTAATCAAAGAATATGCCAAGCCTGAATGTAAGGTATTCAACTTTACAAATCCGGCGGGTGTTGTAAGCCAAACGCTTCGTGATATGGGTTATGATTTTACATATGGAATATGCGACGCGCCAAGCGGTATGCTACGCTCATTTGAAAAGCTTTATAACAAAGAAGAAGGCAGCGCTCAGGGTGAGCTTTACGGACTTAATCACCTTTCATACTTTACAAGCGTTAAGATTAACGGCAAAGAAATGCTTTATGATATCTTAGAAAATGATGAAGCCTACGAAAAAACAGACTTAAGATATTTTGATAAAGAGCTTCTTTTTGACAGGAAGGCAATACTAAACGAATATCTTTACTATTTCTACTACCGTGAAAAAGCGGTACAAAATATTCTTAATGCAGATAAAACAAGAGGCGAACAGATTTGCGAAATCAACAAGTCGATGACAAGCGAGCTTGAAAGGATCGACATTGAAAACGATTTTGACAAAGCCTTTGAGATTTTTGAGTACTGGTACGGTGAAAGAGAAAACAACTATATGGCATCTGAAACCGGCGTCAAGAGGAAGAACAAATGGAAATTTGATATTTTCGAAAAGGATGACGGCGGTTATGCGGGAGTTGCTCTTAAATATATTGAACTTTCGCAAAGCGGTAAAAAAGGACAAATGATTCTTTGTGTGCCAAACGGCAAAGCGATAGACGACCTTGACGAAAAAGATGTTGTTGAAATCACCTGTGACATTGAAAACGGCAAGGTTACGCCGCATCATTTTGAAAATATCGACGAACAGAATTTTGAACTGATAAGAAGAGTTAAGATTTACGAAAGACTTGCAAGTAAAGCAATTAGAGAGAAATCTATCAAGTCAGCTGTTGAGGCGCTGACGCTTCATCCTCTTGTAAACAGTTATTCGATTGCAAAAGAGCTTATAGATGAATATCTTGAACTCAACAAAAACTACACGGGAGATTGGAAATAATGGGATTTATTGCAGGATTGGGTATGACGAATGTTGACCTGCTGTATAAAGGTATGAAAAGAATGCCCGATAAAGGCGAAGAATTATACAGCGAAGGCTTTTCGCTTATGCTTGGCGGCGGACTTCCCGCAACACTCATAAACCTTGGAAAACTTGGAATCGAAACAAAAATTTGCACCTGTCTCGGAAATGATATTTTTTCTGAATTTGCAAAAGAGGAATATGAAAAAAGCGGTGTAAAACCAACAGTTCTGAAAAGCACTGCAAATATACCTCTTACAATTACAAGCGCCGTAATTCTTCCTGATGACAGAAGCTTTATAAGTTATAAAAACGATATAGAAGTAAGCTATAAAAACAAAGAAATTTTCTATAGCACTGCAAAAGGATGCGTTATCTGTCTAATGAATCCTAATGGATTTACAGATGTTTACAGAAAACTAAAGGACGATGGCGCAATACTCGTGCTTGACACCGGCTGGGATGATGAGCTGAGTTTTGAAAAGTACGGACAGTATCTTGAGCTTGCTGATTACTATACGCCAAACAGAAAAGAGGCTATGAAAATCACCGGCGAAAACACACCTGAAAAAGCCGCGCTTTCACTCAAAAAGTACTTCGACAAGGTTATTGTTAAGGTCGATTCAGAAGGATGCATCGGCATTGACGGCGATAGAGAATTTTTTGTTAAAAGCGTTGATAATTTCAGTTGCGTTGATTCAACGGGTGCAGGAGACGCTTTTCTTGCAGGATTTGTTTACGGCATATACCACGGATACTCATTTGAAGAATGTATTGAATTTGGAAACATAACCGGAGGCAATGCCGTTACAAAGGTCGGAGCGCTCGGTGCACAAATAAATGAAAACGAATTAATCAAAATTAAAAACAGCTATTATCTATAAAAAAAAGCGAAATCAAATAGATTTCGCTTTTTCTTTTATATATTTAATTAATGACTCCTTACTGTTTTCAACCTTTTCATCAATAACAAGTTCAAGTAGGTTTTCAAGAGTTTCGCCTATTTTTTTACCTTTAATGCCGAGAGCCATAATATCAAAACCATTAACTGCCAAATCGCTAATTGAAAACGGATCGCCGTCCTTGACTATTTCATCAATCATATTTTCAATTCTATCAAGTTCAGGCAGTTCTGCATTTGTAAGGTCCGTATTCTGACTTAACATATCTGCTCGTTTAACTGTCATAAGTTTTTTCAATTTTTCATATCCAAGCTTGGAAAGCCATTTACGGAGAAGTTTTCTATCGCATCTAAGTTTGATATCGTGGTATCTGACAAGCGTTGTAACTGTATCAAAAATCTCATTAGAAACCTTAAGTCGTTTTAGTGCATTCTCAGTTAGCTCAGCGCTCACTACAGGGTGACCGTAAAAATGGTCCTGACCGTTTTCATCTGTGGATTTACAAAATGGCTTTCCTATATCGTGAAAAAGCATTGTAAGGCGAACAACGCTGTCTTTGGGAGAATTATTAACGGTGTGACAAATATGCTCCCATACGTTGTAAAGATGCCACTTGCTATGCTGGGGATAATCAAAACAATCCTTGATTTCAGGAATAAAAACGGCAATTACATCTCTGTACTTCATAAGGACATCGAAAGCATTATCTCCCATAAGAAGCTTATTTAGCTCAACAAAAAGCCTTTCAGAAGAAACATTTTTAAGAAGGTCTTTATTTCTGAAAACTGAGCTTTTGGTTTCGTCCTCAATGTCAAAGCCGAGCACAGAAGAAAAACGAAGCGCACGCATAATACGAAGTGCATCCTCATTAAACCTTTTATCTGCATTTCCGACAGTTCTTATTATTCTGTCGTTAATATCCTTTTGACCGCCGAAAAGGTCGACTACTCCCCTTTCGTTATTATAAGCCATAGCATTTATTGTAAAATCTCTTCGTGACAAATCATACTTAATATCACGAACAAAGTTTACACTTTCAGGATGACGACTGTCAAAGTACTCGCCGTCTTGTCTGAAAGTTGTAACCTCGTATGACTCACTGTCAAAAAGAACGGTTATCGTTCCGTGCTTAAGACCCGTTTCAATATACCTGACGCCGTTTTCGTCAAGGATTTTTTCAAGCTCAAACGGAGTTGCGCCTGAGGTTAAATCAAGGTCATCGCAGGGACGACCGAGAATATGGTCACGAACGCAGCCGCCGACAGCATATGCTTCAAAGCCGTATGACTCAATAAGTGATATTAACTTTTCGGCATTTTCGGGTATATTCATACTTCTCCCTGAATCTCGTTTTCAAACACAAGCTTTACTGCGCTTTTTTTATTGAACTTTTCAAGCTCTTCAAAAAGCTGGGTAAGCTCGTCAGAATTAAGCCTTTCCCTCTCTTCGGGATATGACCATCTCTCAAAAGGATTTTTGTCGGTAACAAGCATTTTACCGTCAAAAAGAATCCAGTTGAAAACAAGAATTTTTCTTTTGTTTTTTACATAGTAAAGCTTTCCATGGGAACCGCTTGACACATTTTTGAAATATATCAGCCCCTTAGCCTGCTTCATAATAATTCTTACCTGCTGTTCGTACGGCAGTCTTCGAAACTGCGCTCTGTTAATAAGCGGAAAAATAACAATTCCGAGAACAATAATTCCCGCAATCAGCAAGGCAATCTGAGCACCTGTCATTTTATACTCCTATTGTAATAATTTCAAACGGCTTATATTCGATAACATCCGTTTCGCCTTCAAACTCTTCAAGCATATTGAGGAGCTTCACTTTCTTATCAAGCTTTATTTTTCCTCTTCTTCCATCCTGCTCGCAAAGTCTGATTACTGTCATTTTGCCGTCTTCTGATTTCTTCATAGCCTGAAGGTAAAGCGGCTCAAAGGCTTGTCCTTTATACTCAACATCAGCCTTAATAAGCGGCTCGTTGAATTGTATCGCAAGGCGGTTTACTCCGGCGCTTACAGCATCAGCCTTATGGGGATAAATCATATAGCAGAAGGTATGGACGCCCATATCGCTTGTAACATCAGGCCTTATTGTAGCACGAAGAAGAGAAAGCGACATCTTATTTTTGTCAAGACCGATACCGTACTTGCAGTCGTTAATTATTGCAATACCGCCATCGGTTTCGGAAAGGTCAGTCCAGTTGTGCTGACACACTTCAAACCTTGCCTTCTGCCAAGATGTATTTTTATGAGTATCTCTTTCAATAAAGCCGGCTGACGTGTCGCAAAGTGCTTTTCTTGAAAGTATATTGCAGCCGAATTCAGCCTTTGCGAGTCTGTGCTTTTCGTTCCAGTTTACCCTGTTTTCAACCTCTATAGCACGACTGCGTCTGAAAAGCTTAACTCTCATAGTCCACTCAGACTTGTCTGTTGCAAGCACTGTTTCAAACGCTGCACACTCACCGTCAAGCTCCTGAAGCTCAAGAGGCTTTTTTACGATAAACTCATATTCCTTTTCCTTATAATTCGGAAGAATATCCCATGCGTCGTAATTACCTGGAGTGTCCGAATAAAGCTTTAACTTATTAAACTCACCGTTATTCCACTGTCTGTCAATTTCCTTGTCGTAAAGTGAGGAAATTGAGCCGTCGCAATTAAATGAAATCTTATAAAACGGAGTTTCAATTTCATCTCCTACAGTAATCCATTTGCCGTTATAGCTTGTCTTTCGAAGATTTGCCGAAGAAAGAGCCGGCATATTCGGAATAATCCAATTCCCTTTTACTCCGTATCTTGTTGAAGAACCATTTTTATTAGCAACAAAAGTAAGCGCATCACGTGTAAAATTAAGAGTATTAAAATACTTTGACCCTTTACCTATAATTCTGTCAACACGCTTTTCAATATCATTATAATCTGAAAGTGCATCCTCATAAACAGGATGAATATGAGAGCCGGGTAAAATATCGTGAAACTGATTTATTAAAAGTTTTTTATAAAGAGCAGTAATCTCATCGGTATTATCCTCTCCCCTTAATACAGAAAGCATTTCTGCAGTTCGAAGCTTGTGTTCAAGACGCCTGTTAAACTTTTTAAGATTTGCTTTTGTGGTAAAAGTACCTCTGTGCATTTCAAGATAAAGTTCGCCGTCCCAAACCTCAAGGTTAGGGTTGTCCTTAAGGTTTTTTTCAAGATATTCAGCACCTCCCATATGCTCACATTTAGGCATAACGGAAAGTTTATCAAAGCGGTGCATAAGCTCAATCATTTCTTCTGTGCAACCTGAGCCGCCATCACCATAGCCAAACATATTCATAGTCTGCCCGCCGCTGTCCTTGTCGATATATGCCTCCCAGTTTTCCTGAATCTGCGAAGGCATATTCCATGTAATAAAATGAGTCGGAGGAACGCAGGCATAAACCTCGCTTGAATCAATACCCTTCCAAATGAAATTGTTATGAGGAAATCTGTTTGTATCATTCCAGGTTGACATCTTATTGGAAACAAAATAATCAACGCCTGATTTTTTAAGTATTTGCGGTAAAATCCAGCTATTTCCGAAAACATCCGGAAGCCATGCATTATTTACAGTTTTACCGAACATGCGCTTGTAGGTCTGCTGCCCGTACAAACACTGACGAATGAGCGATTCAGCGCATGGAATATTACAGTCAGGCTCAACATACATAGCACCAACAGGCTCAAACTGACCCGCCTTAACTTTCTTTTTCAACTCTGCAAAAACATCAGGGTAATACTTTTCAAGGGTTTCATAAACATAAGGCTGAGTATGAGTATATTTGAAATCCTTGTACTTATCCATAAGACGAAGCTGAATTAAAACAGTTCGCAAGTTTTTTTGCACAGCGTGAATTCTGCGCCAATAATAAGCAATGTCAAGATGCGAATGTGCAATAAGCGCAACATCTCCGTTGCCCTTGTAATTATCATTTGCATAGATAACATCATCAATATACTTTTTACACTCGTTAACGCCGTCAAGATTATCGCTTTCAAAGTCAATAAAGTTCATAGCGTTGTTGAGCTCTTTGTTAAGAAATTCTCTGTAATCCTCACTGAAAAGTTCGCTTTGTGCAATGTCGAGAAGAAGCTCGAAATCCCACACTAAATCTTGCACTTTATGATTAACTGTGCAGATATATGCGCCCTCAAAAATCTGACGACAACCTCTTACAGAAAGTGATTCGGGATTCCTTTCATCATCAGGCTTTGAACGGTTATAACCCATCATCTCAAAATGAAGCGTCTTCTTGTCATTAATGTATGGTGAAAGAAGCATCCTTTCACGGTTAGGGTCAACTCCGCCAACATATTTTCCGTTAACCTTTACGCAGATTTCTGCAGCGGTTTTAAGAGAAAACCACAATTCTTTACCCTGAAGCTCTTTCGGTATTTTCACATCGGCTTTGATGAAAGCAGTTCCGTCAGGGGTAAAATACATATCGCCTTTTTTCAGCGGACGATAATCATCCGAATAATACTCAAACTCCATTTCAGATATTTGACGTGCGTCACGGATTAGAAGGTTTTCAATCTCCCACTTGGTGTCATAAATATGTCTTTTCAGCCAGCCAAAGCGAAGTGCTGTCCACTCCTCAGGACGCATTGAACGCCTTACAACTTTAATATGTGCCATGCTTCAATACCTCCTTATACATCTTGAAAGTAAGGTTTCTTTCTAATCGCATTGACCTTAACTTTCTTTTTAAGCTCCCTATCAATTTCAGACTCTATCCAGCTTGTACATCTTTCAAGAATTAAACATTTTGAGCACTCTCCTCTGAAAACAAGAGTGAGCACATCACCTTCAAGCGACACGAATTCAACCCATCCGCCGTCTCCCTGAAGCTTTGGCTGTAAAACCTTTTCAACATATGTTTGAACCTTGTTCATAGCAAATCTCCGATTTATGAATTAATAATATCGCCGATAATCTTTCTGATATTCTGAAGCTTAACATCGGCATTTTCACGGTCTTTTTCTACTATCGAATAATATACCTTAATCTTCGGCTCCGTTCCCGACGGCCTTACTGCCATCCATGAGCCGTTACCCCAAATGTATTTAAGCACATTTTCTTTTGGCAAATCTTTAATACCCTGTGAATAATCAATTATATCACTTACGCCTTCAAAAAGTGATGTTCCCTTTTGTCTGAAATAGGTCATAAGATCCTGAATCTTCTGTGCACCGTCCTTACCTCTCAGAACAAATGAATCAAGATAATCAAGATAATAGCCGTATTCGTCATATATTTCATCTAACGCATCGACAAGCGTTTTGCCTTGGTTTTTATACCATGAAGCCATCTGACAGATGAGCATTGAAGAAACAACCGCATCCTTGTCTCTGGCGTGAGTGCCGACAAGATAGCCATATGACTCCTCATAGCCGATAACAAATTCCTGTTTGCCGGTCATTTCAAATTTATTAATCTTGTCGCCGATATACTTAAAACCGGTAAGCGTTTCTTCAATAATAAGACCGTAGCTTCTCGCAATATTAGCGCCAAGCTCTGATGTGACAATGGTTTTTACAAGTGTTGACTTTTCATTTAGGCTTGCTTTTTTCATTTCAAGAACAAATTTTACAAGCACCGCACCCGTTTGATTTCCGGTAAAAAGTTTGTAGTCATCTCCGTTTTTAACAGCAATACCAACTCTGTCACAGTCGGGGTCCGTACCTAAAACAAGGTCAGCATTGATTTCCTTTGCCTTTTCAATAGCAAGCGTAAGCGCCGCCTTATCCTCAGGATTTGGCGACTTAACTGTAGGAAAATTTCCGTCGGGCGTCTGCTGCGCCTCAAGCACGGTTACGTCAAGTCCTTCAAGCACCCTTTGAACAGGAATATTACCCGTTCCGTGAAGCGGGGTATAAACAATTTTAAGGTCGCTTTTTTCTTCATAAAGCGACTGCTTTTTAACCTCATTAAGAAATGCGGAAAGTTCCTTTTCTCCGACATACTCAACCATACCTGTGGAAAGATATGTAATTATGCTTTCGCCTTTTTTGTAAATTGACGAAAAATCTTCAATGGCATTTATAAAGCCGATTGCGTTTTTTGCATCCTCAGTACAAAACTGACAGCCTTTATTGTCATATACCTTATATCCGTTATACTCCTTAGGGTTGTGGGAAGCAGTAATCATAACGCCGGCATTACATCCGAGATACCTTGTTGTAAAAGAAAGAACGGGAACAGGGACAACTGTTTCATAAGCATAAACTTTGATACCCTGCGAAGCAAAAACCTGAGCCGCACATTCAAGAAAGGTTCTTGAATTGAGCCTTGTATCGCAAGCAATAGCGACAGTAATATCGCCGGTATACTTGCTTTTGAGATAGTGAGCAAGGCCGAGTGTAGCCTTGCCGACCGTATACTTATTCATACGGTTTGAGCCTGCGCCCATAATGCCACGCAATCCGCCTGTGCC
The DNA here is from genome assembly GCA_002494125.1 of Ruminococcaceae bacterium UBA7030. Lineage (GTDB taxonomy): Bacteria > Bacillota > Clostridia > Oscillospirales > Acutalibacteraceae > Eubacterium_R. Next base: position 11,422 of record DLBD01000150.1, read on the forward strand.
GAATTCAAGGTCCTTATAAAATCTGTCTTCTAAATCCTTTTCATCCGTTACTTCTTTTAGCTCTGACTTTGTTTGCTCGTCAGCCCATTCAAGCCAGTCGAAATATTTTTCTTTATAATTCATAGTTTTCTCCTATCTGAAATACATATAATACTGACATTTGATCATACCGTTATAAAGCTTTCGGCGCTTGTCCGCTTTTCTGCCAAAAAGCCTTTCAAACTCCTCATCAGGTGAAATTATACCGTATGACCACCCTTTTTTAGGCACAAGCTTTTCGCCCATTATTTTATAGAGCCTTTCAGCCTCTTTAATATCGAGCATACGCTCGCCGTATGGCGGGTTTGTTACCAGAGTTCCTCTTTCGCTTTGAGGTGAAAAATCCTTTATATCAGCAATTGATGTTTTTATAAATTCTTCAACTCCTGCCCTTTTTGCGTTGAGATTTACAAGTTCAAGACTTCTTTTATCAATATCGCTTCCAAAGGCTATAAAATCAGTATCGGTTTTGACAAATTCAAGGCATCTTTCCTTTTCCGATTTCATTATACCGTCGCTGACAATGCCCCATCTTTCAAATGAAAAGTTTCTGTTAAGCCCGGGTGCTATATTATTTGCAAGCATTGCCCCCTCGACAAGAATTGTACCGCTTCCGCAAAACGGGTCATAAAGCGTATGATAATGGCGAAGCTTTGAAAGAGAACAAAGAGCAGCAGCAAGAGTTTCTCTTATCGGCGCTGCGTTTGCATCAGGTCGGTATCCCCTCTTATGAAGCGCAACGCCTGATGTGTCAAGCATAACAGTAACCTCGTCTTTCATAATAGAAAACTGAATTTGCCTTACCGCACCGGTTTCTTCAAACCACGAAATACCGTAATCCTCTTTTAGTGATTCAACAATAGCTTTTTTGATAATCTTCTGGCAGTCGGGCACTGAATGTAAGGAAGAGTTAATACTATAACCCTTTACAGGAAAAGTATCGCTTACCCCGATAAATTCAGACCAAGGAAGAGCCTTCACTCCCTCGAAAAGCTCGTCAAAACTTGTGGCATTAAACCTGTCAAGACAGATTAGTATTCTTTCTGAAAAACGGCTGTTTAAGTTTGCTCTTGCAAGTATTGATTCATCGCCATCAAAGAACACACGGCCATTTTCAGCCTTCACGTTTTCAGCCTGTAAATATTTTAATTCGTCACTTACCAAGCCTTCAAGGCCGAGAAGACAAGGTGCAACCATTTGCATATACATAAAAAGATTCCTTTATAATTCTTGAGATGCGTGTCTTGTAACATGACAGCCTACATTTACCGCAACGGGAAGACCTGCAATATGAGTAGGATAAGTTTCTATATTGACACAAAGCGCCGTTGTTTTTCCGCCAAAGCCTTGCGGACCGATATCAAGAGCGTTGATTTTTTCAAGTATTTCTTCTTCCATTGCTTTATAAAACTCGTTATCATTACGCTTTGAAACATTACGGCAAAGCGCTTTCTTTGCGAGAATGGCACTATACTCAAAATCACCGCCTATACCAACGCCTATAACAACGGGAGGACAGGGATTTGAACCGGCTTTTTTAACTGTATCAACTACAAAGCCGATTATATCTTCCCTTTTTGCAGAAGGCGTAAACATTTTAAGAGCGCTCATATTTTCGCTGCCAAATCCTTTTGGCGCAGCTGTAATCTTAATTTTGTCGCCGTCAATTATTCTTGTATGGATAATTGCAGGCGTATTGTCGTTAGTATTAACTCTGTCAATAAAAGGGTCTCGGACAACTGACTTTCGAAGAAGTCCGTTTATGTATCCATTACTTACACCCTTATTTACTGCATCTTCAAAAGAGCCGTTTACTATGTGGCAATCCTGACCTATTTCGGCAAATATTACCGCCATACCTGTATCCTGACATATCGGTATATCAAGCTCTTTTGCAGCGTCTATATTCGACTGTAAATCATCAAGTATCGACGAAGCAGTCGCATTGTTTTCGCTTATCTTAGCACAGGATATACAATCAACAAGGTCGTCGGGTAATACTTTATTTGCTTTAATCACAAGTTCTTCGACCGTTTTGGATATTAATGAAGCATCAATTTCTCTCATATTATTTACCTCTGATAAATCAAAAAAGACCGATAATATATTTATCATCGGTCAGTAATTATTTATTCGCCTGCAGAAATGTCATAGAAAACAGTTTCGTCAGATTTTACATATCCCTTTTCACGAGCCTTTTGTTCTATATAGGCGTTTTTATCATCGCTTTCAAGAACCTCGTTAAGCTGTGCGTTTTCCTCTTCAACTGCGGCAACCTGGGCAGCGACCTCATCCCTTTTGACCTCAAGCCTGCTGATGTCGGCGCTGTTTTTTGCGATAGTTATGCCTGAAAAGGCAAAAAGAGCAACAAAGGCTACAATGATAATACAAATAGGTAAATTCTTTTTTTCAAGAACAAAGTCTTTAACTGAAAATTTCTTTTTTGCTTTGCTTCTCATTTTTATCACCTTTATGTTTTCTCTTTAACGAACGCTTACTATTATTAGCTTTATTATATAATATATTATATAATGATTGCAATAGTTTTTTTATTTTTTTTGCTTTTAATTTAAGCGCAATTCGCATTTTGAGAAGAAGTTTGCAAAGCCACTTTTCGAGCCTTTGTGTAATAATACCAAGCGAGTATATGTATATAAGAAAGCCTATAAATATAACAAGGAAAAGAAGTATTCTTATGTTACCGTTTTCGAAAGCAAGAAAAAAAATATAGCAAATAAAAGCGCTGATTACCCAAAAAATAAAATCAGGGAAAAAGCTTTTTCTTAATACTATTCTGAAAAAACGTGCAACATCATATATAACACCGAGAATAACCCCTGTCAGCACGGCATAAAAGAAAGAATCAGGAGCCAAAAAGCCTCTTAAATACTGAAGAATGAGATAATTTTTCGCTGTAACTTAAGGATGATATTTTACCGCTTATATTCATAATTCCGGACTCGAGAGAAAGCTCTTCAATATGAAGGAGCTCCCCTTTAACAGAAAGCTCACCGAATTCACATATTGCGATAATCTCTTCCTCATTAAAGGAATCAACATCTGTAACACCGGTTAAAGCGAGGGATTGTCTGTCAGTAAGAGTTAAGATATGCCGTACTTCGTTTTCCATAAAAAATCACCTGCTTAATTATATGCAGGTGAAGTGTTAATAATTATAGCTGCTCATACATTTTTGCAGCGTCTTCCTTTAGCGCATGCTCTGAAACGGCAAGCACACGGTAGCTTTTTTCGTTTTCCCCGAAGGTAATATTTATTACGTCGCCGACCTTAACATCATACGACGCTCTCGCAACCTTTCCGTTTACACAGACCTTGCCGGCATCACACGCCTCATTTGCGATAGTTCTTCTTTTTATAATTCGTGACACCTTTAGATATTTATCAAGTCTCATAATAACTCCAAACAAAAAAATTAGGGGCTGATAAACAGCCCCTGAATAATCAAAAATGATTATTTTACAGCATCCTTAAGAGCTGCGCCTGCCTTGAATGCAGGAACCTTTGTAGCAGCAATCTTAATCTTCTTGCCTGTTGCAGGGTTAACACCCTCACGAGCTGCACGCTTCTTAACTGAGAATGTGCCGAAGCCAACAAGAGCAACCTTATCACCGTCAGCAAGAGCCTTAGTGATAGCGTCAACTGTAGCTGTTACAGCCTTAGCTGCGTCTGCCTTTGAGAGTTCTGTTGCAGCTGCTACTGCATTTACGAGATCTGTCTTATTCATAGTATTTCCTCCGTTTTTTTGCTGATTACTCAGCTATAATTTCTTTTGCCTTCTCCCACAACATATCAAGCTCCTCAACGGAAGCCTTGTCCATTGAAATACCGCTTTTTTGAGCTAGTTTCTCAACCATCTTAAATCTTTCCACAAACTTATCGGTTGCGCCCTTAAGCGCCTCCTCGCTGTCAAGCTTAAGAAATCTTGAAACATTGACACAAGAAAACAGCAAATCGCCGAACTCGTCCTCAATCTCAGGTTGAATGCCGCGCTCGATGGCAATTTTTAACTCGTTAATCTCTTCGTCAACCTTATCAAATGCTCCGTCAATATCTTCCCAGTCAAAGCCTGCCTTGGCAGCCTTTTTCTGAACTTTCTGTGCTCTCATAAGAGCAGGAAGCTCTATGGGCACGGAAAGCATTGACTCGCTTTGATTTTTAATCCCCTTCGTTCTCTTTTTAACGTTATCCCAGCTTTCAAGCGCCTCTTCAGCGTTATCAGCCTTAACCTCGCCAAAAACGTGGGGATGGCGAATTACAAGCTTCTGACAGATGTCATTACATACATCGTCAAAATTGAATGTTCCCTTTTCCCTCTCCATTTCGGTATGAAGAGCAACCTGAAGAAGAACATCCCCAAGTTCCTCCTTAAGACCTTCTGTGTTGTTATGGTTTATCGCTTCGATAACCTCATAAGTTTCTTCAATAAAATTCTTTCTTATTGACTCATGAGTCTGCGCGGCATCCCACGGACAACCACCCGGAGCCCTTAAAAGAGTGACTATTGAAATTAAATCATCAATATTATATCTATCCTTAAATTCAAAATCAACAGCCATTCAGGTCACACTCTTTTCGATTAACTTGTCCATATGAAATAATACTATAAACGGCTTGAAATTTCAAGTGTTTTAGCCAAATTTTAGGCTACTTTCTTACTAAATTTTCCTTTAACGAAAGGGTTTTTGTCAAAAACAGCAGAACGCAGAAAGAAAATAGACAAATGGCGGCTGAAATAATCAATTCAATATAATCTCCAAAAGCAAAAAAATTCTTTATTTTAAGATAGTCAACTGCAAAATATGTTATAACTGCACACAGCATGGGGTTTAAAAACGCTTTACCGTATTCAATCTTAACATGTGTTTTTCTTGTGATAATAATTATATTCCAGATAACAATCAAAAAATAGCCGAAAAAGTTTGAAATTGCTGCTCCTATAATATTGATATTATCGTTTGATACCAGAATAAAATTAAGAAAGACTCTAAGAAGCGAAGATATGATAAACGAAGGTATTGAGGCTTTAGCAAAGCCGAGAGCCTGCACGCTGTAAATGACTGTTGTCGCAACTGAACAAGGTATTACGGTAAGACCGAACCACCACATAATTTTCGGTGCATTAATGCAGATATCGGGATTGCTTTTTGAATAAAGAATATCGAGTATTTCATGATTATATAAAAGAAGTACAAGAGCGCCGAAACACGATATAATCATACTGTATTTGAAAATACTTGTTACAAGTAAAGAAAAACCCCTGCCTGAATTTTCATAAGCGCTGCTGACTGCCGGAACAGCAGTCACTCCAAGCGACATAACAATTGAAGGGATAAGATTCTTAAAATCAAGAGCGCTTGCGTATATACCGAGCACATATGTATGTATATCTTCATAGTTGAAGGTATATTGCATTTTTAACGCTTCCTCGCTGCATCTTGAAAGACAGTACTGTATAGAAGATGAATCAACAAAGCCTGCAATGCTTTGTATAACGGTTGCACCTACGAGAGAAACACTGAAGGTAAGCATTTCATTATAAGCGCTTTTTATTTCGTCACCTTTTGGTCTATATATGCGGTATTTTGAGTAATCATATATTAAACTGAAGGTGTAGGAAAGAATACTACCGAAGGTTGCGCCAAGCATTGAAAAAGCAGAGGTGAGCGGATAAATCTGCGAAAGAGCCTGCTTTTCGTTAATAACAGAAACGCCTAATATATATCCGGTATTCAAATATTCATTATAAAGATATGTCATTGAAATTCTTGCAAAGATAAGACCGAAAAGCATTTTTGACGCAACCTCGATAAGCTGTGAAAATGAGGTCAGTTTCATATCAAGAAAGCCTTCGGCATATGCTCTTCTCCCGGCACATAGGCAGGAGAAAAATACTGACGGAGAAAGAGCAAGAATAGTATATATACTGTCAGGCGATGAAGAAATAAGATTCGAGTAGGGCTTTGCAAAAAGAATCATCGCAGCCGTACCGGCAAGTCCTGTTATAAAAAAGAGCTTTTTAGACGCATATTTAAGGGAATAGATTTTGTCGTATTCGCCTTTTGCATCATATGCACTGACAAGCTTTGTGAGTGCAACGGGAAACGCCCCCATAGTTATAGCATGTATAGGAAGGCAGAGATTGTAAGCAACCGCAAAATAACCTCTGCCCTGCGCACCGATAAAAGCTGTAAGCGGAATTTTATAAAATGCACTGATAAGTTTTACAACAACTGATGAAACAAGAAGCATCGCCGAAGCAGTTATATACTTATTTTTCATCATGCTTTTCATATTATCATTCCAGACATAAAAGATTTAAGGCAGTACAAAAGTACTGCCTTAAATTAATATGAATATCAAATTATAATTATGTGCTTATTCTGCGGTTTCAGCTGCCTGTTCAGCCTCCACCTCAATCTCAGCATCACTTTTCTGGTTAACCTTTTCAACCTCTTTTTTTATATCCTCATACGCTTTCTGAGCCTTTTGAGTAGCGGATGATACAGCCTCATTAAACTGTTCCTTAGCGTTTTCGATATCAACAGAAAGTAGGTCAAGCTTATCCTTAAGCTGTGAAATCTTCGCTGCACATTCGGACATTTCGTAATCGTCAACCTCTTCGCCGAGAAGAACCTTGTAACTCATTCTGCCGTATTTCTCATACTGACGGTTAAGCTTTGACTTTGTGTCAAAGTATTCAACCTTTTTCCTGCTAAGTTCAAGTCTTTCGGCACTCTTTTTACCGATTACTTCTGCAGCATCTCTTGTTTTATTCAAAACATCTTCCAATGTGATGTCTGCTCCTTCAAAAAAATCATTAAGCTTACTTGCCATCATTATCACCTCGCAACAATTATATTACAATTAGTAAAGAACTTCAATACTATTTGTGAAGATTAATAAAAGTTTACAATTTCTTCCTTCCTGTCGAGTATAGTATTAAAGTTATCAATATATTCATATGGG
>DLBD01000049.1 GCA_002494125.1 Ruminococcaceae bacterium UBA7030
GCTTCAAAAAGTCCATTAGGGCGCCAGCCCAAATGGACTTTTATTCATTGTTCTGACAAAAAATCTGTTGATTTTGGATGCAAAGCAGTTTTGACAAAGTAATTTTAGTTCATAAAGGTATTACAAAATCCCCTGCATACTTGCGTATTCAGGGGATTTTTAATGTCTTTAGGGACAAAAGGACGAAGTCAAAACCTATCCTTCGTTATCGCACCTCGCCTTTCAGAACTGCTTTATTAGATAATTATAATCCGAAACTTACGCTGAGCGCTTGATTAACCTTTCCCATATCGGTGGTATCAAGCGAGCCCATTCTCTCTCTCAACCGTCTTTTGTCAATCGTCCTCACCTGCTCAAGAAGAACAACGCTGTCCTTTGCGAGTCCGCAGGTATGTGCGTCGACCTCAATATGAGTGGGAAGATTGTTTTTATCGCGCTGAGAAGTAATTGCTGCTGCAATGACTGTAGGGGAAAATTTGTTGCCGACATCGTTTTGAACAATAAGAACAGGTCTTACCCCTCCCTGCTCGGAACCGACAACGGGACTTAAATCAGCATAATATATTTCGCCTCGTTTTACTGACAATTATATCACCTTATATTTTTTGCTTTCGTTTATATATTTGCCGAAAAGCTTGCTTTCTATTCCATTATATGTAATTTCTTTTTTTAGGCTTATCAAAAACAGGCTTAAGGTCATAGAATAAATCAGCAGGAATATGCGCATTTATCAACAAAAGCGCATTTGCGAATAATTTCAAAGGAGTATTTTATGGAAAAATATGATGACCTTTTTAAGCCGAGTTTTCTTAAAAAGGATAAGCGCACCGCCCTTCCTGAAGACGCTGCGCTTACCATGGCTTATGTTCCGCTTCAGCTCGAGCTTATAACATATGACGGAGATAAAGGATTTGACAAGGGAACGATATTCCCGGCACTTAACAAGCCTTTTAAGGGAAAGATGGTGGAAAAAGTATGAATAAGGAAAAGCTTATGAGAAGGCTGAGCTCTCTTGGATTTTCTGTGCAGGAATACAGACTGTTTCTTGACACTCACCCGGAAAACGAAGAGGCATTAACTCTCTTCAACGAGGCAAAAAAGAAGTATGACGCCGTTTTGCAGGAGTATGAAAAAGAGTATGGTGCACTCACCTTAAACGGTATCAACAGCGACGAATGGCTTGAAGACCCATGGCCATGGGATTACAAAGAAGAAGAGAAATAATAAAGAGTTATTAAAAAGCCTGAACACCTCGCATTCGCGAAGTGTTCAGGCTTTTTTTATTTAATAACAAGCTTATCCTTTTTTACTGTTTTTGAAGATGTTAGTATTTACTTTTTATATCTTTTCGGCGGCTCGAGGTCGTCAATTTTGTCAGGGTAATTGTCCCTGCTGTCATTGAGCTTTTCCTTATTTCTCCTTTTCCTGTTCTTTTTCTTAAGACTTGTAAAGAAAAGAAATGCATACGCAATAAAGAATAGAATAAGTAAAACAAATATTATTTTCACTATAGTCGACGAAAGGAAAGCCTTTACCGCATTTATAACCTTAAGGAAGGTTGAAAGCTCAACCGTATCGGCAGCGACAAGATCTACAGTTGCAATAACCATATCGCCGTAAATTATATTAGCCTGACATATATCGTCGCCCTTTGAAACAGGTGCGTTTACAATATCTGGCTTATCAACAAACTCATAGATAATAGCGGACTTATCAAGCCCCGCAGGCACGATTTCGTTAACATCCTCTTTTGCAACAAGTTGAACTGTGTCAGCGTCCTTACCGTCTTTAACGGCAACCTCGCCGACAACCTCGGCTTTTCTTACAAGAGTTGTATATTTGAGGCTGTCAAATGCCCACTCAAAGAGCGTTTTAGCGTCAACGAAAGAGCATTTTGTAAGGTAATCCTCGCCGTTAATCGCCTGCTGCGGCGACTTCATAACTACCGCAAGATAGTTATAACCGTTTTTTGATGCTTTGGTAATAACGCAGTATTCAGCCTCTGTAGTCGATCCGGTCTTGATGCCCTGCGCATATTCGTAATAATATGTGATATATCCGGGCTGAAGCATAAGATTGGTATGTGGAAGTGTTATGCCGTGGAAATCGACCTGTGTTGTAGTTGCAATCTTAACAAATTCAGGTGATTTTAACGCTTCGAGGGTCATAAGCGACATATCCCTCGCGGTTGTGTAATGGTTGTCATCGTGAAGTCCGTCAGGGTTTACAAAATGCGTATCCTTACAACCGATCGACTGCGCCCATGCGTTCATCTCCGCTACAAATGCCTCTTTAGTACCGCTTACATATTCAGCAAGCACCTCGCAAGCGTCGCAAGCGGAATGAACCATAGTAAGATAAAGAAGGGTTTCGATTGTAAGCTGTTCACCTATTTCAATACCTGCAACCTGTGCGCCTGTTCCTACGCTTTGGTTGTATGCATTTTCGGACATCGTTGTAACCGCTGTTAAATCCTGAACCTTATTAAGCGTTACCATCGCTGTTGCAATTTTTGTAAGAGATGCCGGATAAAGACGCTCGTCCGCATTTCTTTCTGCAACTACCGGGTAAGATGCGTCGTCAAGATTTATAAGCATATAAGCCTCGGCATATATTGTTTTGTCAGGCTCGTATGTAGCAGCGCTTGCTGAAAAAGCAGGAGCGCAAAAGAAAGTCGAAAGTATAATAAGTATTGATAAAAATAGAGATAGTGTTTTTTTCATAGACTTGACACCTTTATTTCAAAAAGATATTATGTATATAGTGTATCATTTTTTCTGTTACAAAAAAAGACTTATTTTTATTTTTTCGGAGATATTTATGATTTTTATTACAGGTGACACGCATGGTGATATTTCGTGTCTGAAAAACGCAAAGCTTAACAAACTCGGCGAGAAGGATTATCTTATAGTGTGCGGCGATTTCGGTTTTTTATGGAATGCGCAGGACGAAAAAGAAAAGAAAAATATGGAGTGGCTGAAGAAGAGAAAGTATACAATATGCTTTGTCGACGGCGCTCACGAAAATTTTGACATATTAAACTCCTATCAGCCGTACAGATGGAAGGGCGGCAATGCTCATAAAATCGCAGATAATATATATCACCTGATGCGAGGTGAGATATTCACACTCGAGGGCAAAACTTTTTTTGTAATGGGCGGCGGTGAAAGCGACGACGCCTATATGCGCAAAGAGGGAGAAAGCTGGTGGGAAAGCGAGCTTCCAAGCGCCGAAGAATTAAAGAACGGCGTATATAACCTTGAAAGCACACAAAGAAATATCAATTATATTCTGACATATGAACCGCCGACAATAGCAAAGGATATACTCAGGCAAAGGACAAATCAGGATTTAAGCATAACCCCGCTTAATACGTATCTTCAGGAGCTTATGAAAAATATTGATTATATGCACTGGTATTTCGGTTCGCTTCATATTGACCTGAATATCAGCAAAAAAATGACTGCGGTATTTAATGAAATAATACAAATATCATAAGTAAAAGCCTTGCAAACTTGATGTTTGCAAGGCTTTAATTTTTAAGGATTAAGGCATGCGCCGGAGGAATTGAAGCGGTAAGTTTTGCTTCCGATTTTCCTGCTGCCTGTTACCATAGCGCCTGAAGAGTCGAAGTAGTACCAATACCTGCCGACTTTAAGCCATCCTGTTACCATTGCGCCTGAGGAATTGAAGTAATACCACTTACCTGATACTTTAAGCCAACCTGTTGCCATAGCGCCTGATGAATTGAAGAAGTACCATTTATTCGATACCTTAAGCCATCCCGTCGCCATTTTTCCGTTTGCATCAAAGTAATACCATTTATTTGATATTTTCTGCCAACCCTTTTGCATAGCGCCTGACGAGTTAAAGTAATACCAGTAATTTGATATTTTCTGCCAGCCTGTTACCATTGCGCCGCTTGAGCTGAAATAGTATCTGTTATTCGAGATATTATAAAATCCCGTTACCATAGCTCCGCTTGTTGCGAAGTAATACCACTTATAATTAATTCTTTCCCATCCCGTAGCCATGGCTCCGTTTGGTGAAAGAAGATAATACCATGTGCCTGAAAGGCTGAGCCAGCCGGTCTGCATAATACCGCTCGAATTAAAATAGTACCATGCGCCGCCTGCCTGAGTCCATCCGGTTGCCATTCTTCCCGAACCCGGGAGAAGATAATACCAGTTATCTTTATAAAGAAGCCACCCTGTATGGAGCGTAACCGTTGTATTATTTCCTGAGGTTTCAACCTTTGAAACATATACCCAGTAGCCTTCGTGAAGCATCCAGCCCACCTTCGGTATATCGGAGGAAGAACCTTCTCCTCCGCCGCTCGGCGTACTCTTTTCAACAATCTTAAAGGTTGTTGAGAAGGAACCTGTGTAATTACCCTTAAAGGTAACGGTCATAGTGGCTGTGCCGACATTTACATTATTTTTGTAAGTGACATCGTAGTCCGTGCCCTTGACAAGCTGTGTTGTAGAATCCGTGAAATGAGGAAGCTCAATTTCAATAGCCTTGCCTGTATATGTCTGGTCAGCAATCGGGTATTTCTTGTAATATTCGACGAATGTATTTGTAATATTTCTCGGTGTCGTTACCGTATAATTCCATATTACTTTAGTACCCGCCTCAAAATACTTACTCGTTGAAAGGGCAGTAAGAGTAAGAGTACCTGTATCGCCGACATTGTTATACGGCGTAACATCCGTAATCTTATAGTCGGTGCCGTTATACACAACAACATATTCGCTTGAGTTGCCGAAATTAAAGCTCTTCTGGTTTGCGATTTCAGAGCCGAAGGTAACGTTAACCGACCTTACATATTTTGAAAGGTCAGCCTTCGTGATTTCAAACGGGATGTCAACGCAGCCCGAATAGTTTCCGCTGTACTGAATTCTGATATAGTAAAGACCCGGAGCGTCAATCTTCTTTACGGAAAAAGTATTTCCGCTTTTAGTACCGATATAAACTACATAGTCCTTATTAACGGAGTTAAGGACGGTTTCAGCAGAGTCAACAACCTTAACATTAACGTCAAGTGACGTACCCGTAAACGCCGTCTGAAGTTTGAGATTTCCGCTGCTTGCTTCAGCTTCTGAAAGTTCCTCGCCGTTAATTGTTGTTGAGTTAAGGTCATAGTTTTCTTTAAGATCATCCATCGGAAGCGGATTAATCTTAAATCCCATTTCATAGACAATGTTGCTTAAAATGTTCTTAAGCTCAAAACTGTAATCGCCTGCATTAAGCAGATACTTTCCTTCGGTTGAATACTCAACGCCTTCGGCAAAATCAATGAACTCACAAGTATAATAGTATCCTGTTGAATAGTAATAAAAGCCGGTTGCAAAGCTGAGTGCATTTTCCTTTTCCGTGTCTATCTTATAAAGATTACCTTTTGATGAAACGATAATATAGTTTTCGTAAACATAGTTACCGTCCGGAACAAATTTTTCGTCAGGGTCATCGGTCTTCATTCTGTAAATAACTGCAACAGCCTGAAAATCGCTTGGGTCATCGGCACCCTGCGACTGTTCGTATACTTTTCCTACCTCAAAGTGATAGTCGTCAGTGCTAATCGTCAAGTAGGAATAGTCGCCGTCAGCCTGCTGATGCTTTTGGGGTGAAAAGGTTTCGTTTTCAGTTCCTCTGAGGTAATACGAATAATCCACAACCGTGTAATACTCGTTAAGCTTCTGCGTTCTTTGAGAAGCGAAGGTGGTGTCAATAAGGAACCATTCGTAATCGTTTTGAGTGCTGTCCTTCAGGTATACTATATTCCATGCGTGGGGGTCGCTGACGCCTGTGGTATAGTCGCCTGTTACAATTTCGCAGTCGATACCGTTTGACTTACAAAGAGAATAGAAAAGAAGTGAATATCCTTCGCAGACTGCCATACCCTGATTAAGCTTTCTCGGGCGGTACAGTCCCTGCATATCGGTATATCTTACAAATTTATATTCAGAGATATCAAAATCCTCTTCAAGCGAGCCGTCAATATTCCCGAATATTGCACCGTATGCACTATGTGATGAAAGATAGCGGGCGCTGTCCTTGGGGTAAAGCTGTCTTGAGGTATCCTTGTAAACTTCGTTATCATATAGGGTGTTTTTAGTGATGAAATTATATATCGTTTTTACAGTGTAATACTCTTTTTCCTGCTGTGTGGGAGCGTTCTGAATTACGCTGTTTGAGGTGATAAAGTAGTTATTCCATGCATCAACAAATGCAGATACCATTTCCTCCTGCCGTGAAGTAGTGACATACGAAAAATAATAAGTCACCTTAACAAAGCAATACTGCGTATTCGTTTTACTTGAATTAAGCTCAAAAGGATAAGTTCTTCGTGCAATACTTGCCGTCTGCTTAAGATAGTCGCCGCCATAAGGTGTGCCGTCGTCAGTATAAACAGCATTCTTCACATTTTCAAAGATAAGCGAATCAAAATACCGGCCTTCGTCTTCAGAGTACTGACTCATATCAACATAGCTTTTCGGAAATCCGATAATTACAGTAATACTGTCCTGACGTTCATACATAGCATTGCGAATAACAAGTCCTGCATTTTCAAAGTCAAGATCCGGGTCATAAGTTGCGCCGGTCCATTTTCCCTCATTTACAACCCAAACGTCGTCATAATCAGCGTTAACATAGATCATACTTCCGTCAGAGTTTTTGTATTCCTGTCCCTCGGTGTACTGCGAGGCGCTTGCACTTATGGCAAATGCAAAAACGCAAATAACAAAAACGGATAATGAAATGATGAGTTTTATCAATGATTTTTTATTTTTCAGCATAAGAACACCCCCCATAGATATATACTTATACACTTTTATTATATCATATTTAATTATAATAATCTAATATCAAATAGCACAAAAAAACACGCCGAAAATTGTGCAAGTTTCCGACGTGTTTGCATATTTTTGTACATTATTTGAGAATAAAGTCCTTTACATCGTTATAGACCTCGTCCTTATTAAGCTCATTGAGAACCTCGTGTCTGCATTCAGGATAAAGCTTAAGCTCTGCCTTGCTGTGACCTGTCTGTATGAGCTTGTCATAAACTCCTCTAACTGCCTTGCCGTATTCGCCGACAGGATCCATTTCACCGCTGATAACAAGATATGCCCTGTCCTTAGGAAGCTTATCATACCATTCTTTGCTGTTTGAGGCAATGTTAATTTTTACAAGGTCATTCATACCCTGCGCTGAGAATAAGAAGCCGCAATACTTGTCATTGATGTATTTGTCAACAATATCGTTGTCCCTTGTAAGCCAGTCAAAATTCGTTCTGCCTTCAAACTTTGAATTGTAAGAACCGAAGGTGAGTGAATCAAGAGTTTTTGATTTATAGTACTTTCCTTTAGTTCTTGATATGAGTGATGAAAGACCGTTACCAATCTCTGCAAGCGGGTTTGCACCGCCGGTACCCATAAATATTGCCTTTTCATAGTCGCATTCGTTTGCAAACCACGCAGCAAAACAGCGAACGATAAAAGAGCCCATTGAGTGACCCATTACAACAATTCTCTTATCAGGATAATCATTTCTTGCCATATCAAATACAGTTCTGAAATCGTGAACAAGCTCCTTGTAGCCATCTTTGTCGCCAAAGAAACCTGTGTGCTCAAAGTTCTGATTTGAGGCGCCGTGATTTGCCATATCGCTGAAATAAACAGCAATGTGATTAGATGTTAAGTACTCAACAAAATTTCTGTATCTTCCCTGATGTTCAGCCATACCGTGATGAAGTGCAAGCACAGCGTCAACCTGACCGTCGTCAGGGGTATAAACATTACCGTGTATTTCGCAAACGCCTGTTGCCGACGGATAGCTATATTCTTTAATCTGCATAAAAATCTCTCCTTAAATAAAAGAGGAGGTTAAGACCTCCTCATAATAATTATTCCTCTTCTGCTTCTTCAGGAAGGTCTGATGTACAATGAGGACACTTTGTAGCCTCAATCGGAATTTCGCTCTTACAAAACGGACATTCCTTAGTTGTTTCTTCTTCCTCATCTTCCTTCTTTTTGTTTGCAATTTCCTTAGCCTTATTAGCTGATTTAACAATAAGGAAGATTACAAAAGCAATAATAAGGAAGTTGAGAATTGCAGAAATGAACTTACCTAAATCAATTGCCTGTCCCTTAATAAGAGGAATAACGAAACCTACATCAGTACCGCCTACACAAGCAATAAGAGGATTGATAACATTCTCGATGAATGCGTCAACAATTCCCTTAAATGCGGCACCAATGATTACGCCGACTGCAAGGTCAAGCACATTGCCTTGTTGGATGAACTCTTTGAATTCCGCAAAAAACTTTTTCATTTCTATTCTCCTTCATTTTAACATAAAAATTTATTGCATTTATACTATATCACATTATCCCGCTAAAATCAAATGGCGGAATAAATTTTTTATCAGCAGAGCTCATTTCCTGAATGAATATCTTTTCCATCCCCTTTGAAAGAGCATAATCGACAACCTTATTGTATTCCCTTTCGGTGATTTTTCTGTCAATTTCAGGGCAGGAGGAAAGGTCGCCGCACGGCACATATTGCGCCATAAGCGAAAGATACGTATCCGGAAGGTTTTCACAAAGCCAGTCGATAAGCGCAAGTGAAGAATTGGTATTCTGAGGCAAAATAAGATGACGGACAATCATTCCGCTTTTCATCATACCGTTTTCATTAAAGCTATCCTTAACCTGTAAACGCATTTCTTTAAGCGCATTTGAAGCAATTTCAAAATAGTTTTCTGCAGACGAATATCTTTTCGCCTTATCAGACCTTATATATTTTAGATCGGGAAGGTATATATCAACCTTTCCTTCAAGTTCTTTGAGCATCTGCACACTCTCATATGAGCTTGTGTTATAGACTATCGGAACAGGACTTTCCCACCTTTCAAACAGGTCTGAAAGACGTTTGGCATAGTGAGTAGGATTAACAAGATTTATGTTTTCCGCACCATGTGAAATAAGCCTTTCAAATATTTCAACAAGCTTTTCATCACAGACTTCTACACCTTTATTCTCACGGCTTATTTCATAATTCTGGCAGTAGACGCATCTCAAATTGCACCCGCTGAAAAAGACGGCGCCGCTGCCGTTTTTACCGCTTATACATGGCTCCTCCCAAAAGTGAAGCGATGCTCTTGCAAGTCGAAACGCCGATGGAGAATTGCAGTATCCCTGTTTCAAATCCCTGTCAACGTTGCATTTTCTCGGACAAATATTACAAATCATAAAAGAGCCTTATAAATGTCGTTTTTCCTAAACGGGGTTTGCGCCGCCGTTTCCTTTGCTGCATTATTTACTGACATACCGTTTTCAACATAACCCTTTGCCATATTCACCGCATCTTCAAAGGTGATTTCTTCAGCAGCATCTTTTGCCTTTCCCTCTATAATAAGAACGAGCTCACCTTTAAGCTTTCCGTCACAGTAAAGCTCACATGCCTCTTTAAGCGTTGTCATTATAACCTCTTCGTGAATTTTTGTAAGCTCTCTCACTATGCAAAGCTTTCTGTTACCGAGAGCGCAGTACAAATCCTTAAGAGTATTGGCAAGCTTGTGCGGCGCCTCGTAAAAAATCATCGTGCGCATTTCGTCCTTTATATCTTCAAGGTGTTCGCGCCGTGATTTTTTGCTGACAGAAAGAAAGCCTTCAAATGTAAAGCGCCCCGAATCCATACCTGAAATTGCAAGTGCGGTTGCAAAGGCTGTCGGTCCCGGTACCGACTCAACATCAATATTCATTTCGTGGCAGAGATGAACAAGGTCCTGTCCCGGATCGGAAATTGCAGGCATACCCGCATCTGTAACTATCGCACAGCTTTCGCCGTCTGCTATTCGGGAGGCAATATATTCTCCTCTTTCTCTTTTATTGTGTTCAAAATATGAAACCATTTCTTTTTTTATACCGAAATGATTCAGAATTTTAAGTGTAACTCTTGTGTCCTCTGCGGCAATAAAGTCAACCTTTTCAAGCGTTTCAACCGCCCTTGGCGAAAAATCGCCGAGATTACCAATCGGAGTTCCTACTACATAAAGCTTACTCATTTATCGTACCCGTCGGCATATGAGCCGTATATTTCAAGCATTTCGTCTGTGAATTTACCGTTTTCCTTTTTTATTATAAGTTGTGGCTCGACACGGAGAAAAGGCTTTGCGCCCTTCTGCCCCTGAATAAGAAACAGAAACGGCTGCTCGCCTGCTCTGTCCTGAACAAAGCGGAGTCTTTTCGGCTCAAGCTTATACTTTCGCATAAGCTCTATTGCGTCAACAAGACGTTCAGGTCTGTGGCACATACAAAACCGCCCGCTGTACTGAAGCAGATATGAGGCTGCTTTTACAGCGTCTTCAATATTACAGCACACCTCATGCCGTGCAATTCTCGCACTTTCGTCGAGGGATTCTATGCCGGTTCCTACAGGCTTATAAGGCGGGTTCATAGTTACAAGCGAAAACTGTTCCGCTTCAAATGTGTCCTGCACACGCCTTAAATCGCAAAGGTATGGCTTAATCCTTTCTTCAAGATGATTAATCTCAACACTATGCTTCACCTGGTCATAAGCGTTTTGCTGTATATCAAGGCAGTACACATTGTTAATTTTACTGCTGCGAAGCCAGAGAAACGGTATAATTCCGCATCCCGTTCCCATATCAAGCGCTTTATCACGAGCCTTGATTTTTGCAAAGTAGGAAAGAATTACAGCGTCTGTGCCAAAGGTATGCTCCTCACTGACTGCTATTTTGATGTCGTCTGATAGTCGTTCATAATTATACATAGCTACATTATATCATATTTTCAAAAAAAATAAACCCGCAAATGCAGGTTTATTCATACTTTATTATGCGTCCAGCGCCTTTGAAAGAAAGCTCTTGAGTATTTCGCTTTTTGGATTTCCGAAAACCTCATCAGGCGTTCCGTATTCCTCAATAACTCCGTTTGCCATAAATATAACCTTGTCGGCAACGCCCCTTGCAAACTCCATTTCGTGAGTAACAACAATCATTGTGCTGTTGCCTGTCTTAAGGCTTCTTATAACATTAAGCACCTCTCCCGTAAGCTCGGGGTCAAGCGCAGATGTCGGCTCATCAAAGCAAAGAATATCGGGCTGCATTGCGAGTGCTCTTGCTATTGCAACACGTTGCTGCTGCCCGCCGGAAAGCTCGCACGGGTAAGCCTCTGCCTTGTCAGTAAGCCCCACTCTTTCAAGAAGCTCATCTGCATTGTCATCAATCTCTTTAAGACGATTCGACTTGTAGTCTGAAGGAATATCCTTCTTCGCCTTTTTCATTGCTTTAATCTCACCCTTTAACGCAAGCCTTGGCGCAAGGGTAAGATTATCCTTAACATTATACTGCGGGAAAAGATTGAACTGCTGGAAAACCAGCCCGAAGTGCAACCTGTTCTTTCTTATTTTAGACTCCTTGAGAGTTGCCTCATCATCGCCGTCAAAAAGAAGATTTCCGTTTACGGTTATAGTTCCGTTGTCGGCAAGCTCAAGAAAGTTAAGACAGCGAAGAAGCGTTGTCTTTCCGCTTCCGGAGGAGCCGATAATAACGAGCACGTCGCCCTTTTCAAGCTCGAAATCAATTCCCTTAAGGACGTCATTATTGCCGAAGCTTTTATGAATATTTTTAACCTCTAAAATAGCCATAATAACCTCCTATACCTGATAATAGTCAAGCTTCTTTTCAAGCTTGGAAAAGAGAATTGTAAGCAATCCGTTGAACACAAGGAAGAACACGCCCGTGTAGAAAAGGGGCCATATAAGTCCTCTTGCGGTAAATCGGTCAGCCATCATGATTATTTCCGAAACAGCTATAACTCTTGCAAGCGACGTATCCTTTACAAGCGTGATAATTTCATTACTCATCGGCGGAATTATCTTTTTTACAACCTGCATAAGAACGACTCTGAAGAATATCTGCGACTTGGACATACCAAGCACCTGTCCCGCCTCATGCTGTCCTACCGATACACTTTCGATACCTCCCCTGTATATTTCGGAAAAATAACAGGAGTAATTAATAACAAACGCAACAAGCGCAGACATAAGTCTTGTTTTCATCGGAGTGCCGAAAAGAATACCCGGCACATAGAACACAACAAAAAGCTGAAGCATAAGAGGTGTACCTCTTATAATCCACACAAATGTCTTTGAAAGCCAGCGCACAGGCGGTATTTTTGACATTGAGCAAAATGTTATCACAAGGCCGATTGGAAGTGAAAAAGCAAGCGTTAAGAAAAACAGCTTTAAGTTTTCACCAAAACCGTCGAGCAGTGTTTTTGATACTGTAATTAAATCATTCATAAACTCTTATCATCCCATAACGCAACAAAAACGGGCGGTGTTTTGCACCGCCCGCAGACGTTTAATTATTATTTTACAAGCTGACCTGTAAGACCGTATTTCTCCGCAATCTTATCAAGTGTACCGTCAGCCATAAGCTCTGCAATAGCCTTGTTAACCTCTGCTGTTACATCACTGTCCTTTCTGAAAGCAATGCCATACTGCTCATCAGCAAAGGATACATTTTCGATAATAGCAAGGTCAGCATAGTCGGAGCCTTCCTTAAGAGAGCCAATGCCTGTTACATAGTCGATTACGGCTGCATCTGCTGTGCCTGCCTTAACCTCCATCATAGCATTCTTCATAGCCTCTACTGCTGTGTAATTAGCCTCGCCGAAATAGTTTGTATAATCAGGAGAAAGGATAGCCTCCTCACCTGCTGATTCCTTCTCAGCTACTACAACCTTACCTGCAAGTGCGCCGGGTACTGCATAAGCCTCTGCGTTTTCAGCCTTGCAGATGAGAACCTGCTTATTATTCATATACGGATTAGAAATTGACATTGTAGCCTGTCTGTCCTCTGTGATAGTAAGTCCGTTCCAGATACAGTCAATATTCTTTGCGGAAAGCTCTGTTTCCTTAGCGTCCCATGAAATCTCCTGGAATACCGGCTCAACGCCGAGCTTTTCGCAAACTGCTTTACCGAATTCAACCTCAAAGCCTGTAAGCTCGTTGTTTTCATCAAGATAATCCATAGGCTCAAAATATGTAATACCAATTACAAGAGTGCCCTTTTCCTTAATGTATGCAAGGTCGGAAGCGGTGTCAGCTGTCTTTTCTGTGTTTGAGCATGCAGCGAAGATGCCTACTACTGATACAAGCATTAATACTGCAAGCATAACCGATAAAGCTTTTTTCATCATTTTAACCTCTCATTTCAAAAATGTTTCACCGTGAAAACGTGTTACCACTTTAGCACGATAAATTGCTGTAGGCATATTATAACAGATATACTATAAAAAATCAACTGTTTATTTTACACGAAAAAAAGCAGTCGTTGACTGCTTTTTTTCAATGAAAGGTAAAATGATTTTATATAATATCAGGTTTATTCCTGTATTTTGTTTTTCTTACTAACCGTAACGCTTACAGCGATTATTATCAGAATCACTATTCCTGCAATAAGGAAGTACCAAGCGGAGCTTACCGGTGATGACGATTTGTCATTTGTTGCGCTTATTTGCGTTGTCTGCACCTCTTCGCTTGCCGGTGCTGAAGCGTTAGTTGAAAAAGTTGTTTCAATTCCGTAGTGTGAATCAAAATCGCTTCTGTCGATAAAATCTGATGAAAGCTCATTTGAGTCTGATGTTGTAACTTTATTTGAATATTCACCTGTTACGGTAATTGTTATATCGCTGTTACCTGAAACGACTGTTTCGCCGTTTGCAACTACCGTTACGGTATTACCGTTTTCGTCAACAATCTGTCCGCCGTTTTCAACGTTAAGATTTGTTACTGTTGAATTCTCGGTTACAACCCACTTTGATGATGAGTCGACGTTAACTGTTACCGGCGAATCCGTCTTGCTCGTATTCACTGAATTATCGGTGATTGATGTTGAGCCTGTATAGCTTGTTGAATCAAGAAGATAAAGGTCAAGAGAGCTGATAGTGTCAACTGAAATATCACCCGAAAGGGTTTCGCCGAGTGCAGTAAAGGTTACGGTACCGCCGTTACTTCCTTCTGTGCCCCAGTTATTTGAGCTGTTGCCTTCAATGGTAAGAAGGTTAACGTTATCAGAATCAAAATTCAGCGAAGAATTCTTCAATACAACATTTGCTGTTGTGTTAGTAATATAGAACATCGTTCCGCTTTCGATACTGCTTGAAAGAGTTGAATTTACCGCATTAAAGGTTGCGGTTTCGCCTGTCGTGGTTTCAGCATCACCCGATGTTGACTGGTAAATGATAATACCGTTTGCAACAGGGTCGCTTGCAGTTTTGCCCGTAATAGTGCTTGAAAGGTTTGAATTGTAGATAAGAACCGTGTTGAGTCCTTCCATACCTACAAGCTGGCTGCCGGAAGAAGTACCGTTTACATTGTCAACCTCAATATCGCCTGTTGAATAAAGAAGCGGTGAGCCTGAGCCGTTTGTAGTGAGGTCTGAATTTGTTAATGAAACACTACCGCCGCCCCTGTCAGTAGCAAGCGCTGCGCAATGGTCGCCTTGAGTAGTTATGTCGGTACTGTCCGCAATTATTGTACCGCCGTAGGTTGCGTCAAGTCCTCTTGAATTATCCGAGCTTGTTGCAATATCGTTATTGTAGGAATACACTGTTGCGCTGTCTGTTGCAAATATTGCGTTACTTCCTGTGCTGTCGGCTGAAAGCTTACTTGAACTGATATAAGCCATTGAGTCCTCGCCTGTTGAGAGGAGAATCGAATTGATACCATAGAAATTACAGTTGTCCCCGTCATTGTCGCTTCCCGATTTGGTCAGTGTTGAATTTGTGACATCGAGTACGCCGCCGTTTTGTGCAAGCGCTGTGTTCACATCACTATCGGAGGAGGAGAGTATTTCACCGTCTGATGCTACGCTTTTTGCGTCAGCCGTCAAGCTTGCGGCAAGCGTACCCGAATAGTCATATGTCATAGTATTTGCGCCTCCGCCGAAGCCTGAACCTCCCGGTGCTTGCGGCGGTGCGGCAAACGCTGACATTGCCGTTGTCATACATAATACTGCCGATAAAGATACGGCAAGTGTTTTTGCTAAATTCTTTTTCATAAATTATCACTCCGTAAAATCACATTGCGTGATTGTATTTATCTCGGGTTTCCCCTTTCGTTGTCTTCATATTACAGCAGAAAAATGACGGGAATTTGCAGTTTTTATGAAAAATCTATTGAAAAAATAAACAATTTTCTCCAAAAGTATTGACAAATCTTTAACATATGAATATAATTTCATATGAACAGATGAATTAATTTAGTTATTTGTTCGTTTGATAATTAATTACCATTCATTACGAGGTGATATATAATGAAAAAGACATATGACGTTGAGGTTGACTGCGCAAACTGTGCAGCAAAAATGGAAGAAGAAATCAAGAAGATAGACGGAGTAAGCAACGCTGTATTAAGCTTTATGACGCTGAAACTTAAGGTTGATTTTGAAGAGGGCGCAAACGAAAATAAGGTTATGAAAAATGCGCTCAAAGCATGCAGAAAAGTGGAGAGCGACTGTGAAATTTATTTCTGATATGACAAGAAAACAGAAAAAAGTATTTTACCGTATTGTTATAAGTATAGTTTTACTCATAGGCGTAGTAATAACAAGCCGTATGGCTACGATACCTGAATACGCAAAGGCAATACTTTTTCTCATTCCCTATTTTGTAATCGGGTATGACATACTGAAAAAGGCTTTACTCGGAATAAAAAACGGTCAGATATTTGACGAAAACTTTTTAATGGCTATAGCTACTGTCGGAGCATTTGCGCTTGGTGAATTCCTTGAGGCTGCAAGCGTTATGCTTTTTTATCAGATAGGCGAGCTTTTTCAGAGCATTGCTGTTGGCAAAAGCAGAAAGAATATTTCATCTCTTATGGATATTCGTCCCGACTTTGCGAATGTCGAGAGGAACGGAGAAATTGTTTCGCTGGAGCCTGACGAGGTAGAAATAGGAACAGAAATAATAGTTAACCCCGGAGAAAAAATTCCTATTGACGGAGTTATCACACAGGGTAAAACCGAGCTCAACACCTCGGCTCTTACAGGCGAGAGTATGCCTTGCGAGGCAGAGGTCGGCGATGAGGTTATAAGCGGAAGCATAAATATGACTGCGCTTATAAAAGTCAGAACTACAAAGGAATTCGGCGAATCAACCGTTTCAAAAACACTTGACCTTGTTGAAAATTCAAGCATGAAAAAATCGAGGTCGGAAAACTTTATAACGCGTTTTGCGAAGTATTACACACCAGCTGTTTGTGCAGGTGCGCTTGTACTTGCATTAGTACCTCCTGTTGTCAGACTTATATCAGGAAGTGAGGCTATGTGGCAGGAGTGGATAATCAGAGCGCTTACATTTCTTGTAATCAGCTGCCCTTGCGCTCTTGTAATTTCAATACCTCTCAGCTTTTTCGGCGGAATAGGTTGTGCGTCAAGTAACGGAATTCTTGTTAAAGGCTCAAACTATCTTGAAGCACTTTCTAAAACAACCTGTGTTGTATTCGACAAAACAGGTACTCTTACTAAGGGCGTTTTTGAGGTTTCCGAAATTAAGCCGGCAGGCGCTTTCAGCCGTAACGAGCTTATCGAATACACTGCATATGCCGAGCTTGCGTCAAGCCATCCGATAAGTATCAGCATTAAAAACGCATATGAAAAAAGCCTTGACAGAAGCCGCGTCGGTGAAATTGAAGAAATTTCAGGCCACGGTGTCAAGGCAGTGGTTGACGGAAAGGTTGTTTATGTCGGAAACGAAAAGCTTATGAAAAGCATCGGAGTTGACGTAAATGAAAACGGCGAAATAACTACAACCGTATATACAAGCATTGACGGTGAATATGCCGGATACATCAGCATTGCAGACACGCTTAAACCAACAAGCAAAAATGCTCTTAAAGCACTTAAAGCAAACGGCGTTAGAAAAACAGTTATGCTTACAGGCGATAACGAAACAACGGCAAAGGCGGTTGCTGAAGCACTTGAGCTTGACGAATACAAAGCTTCCCTCCTTCCCGCAGATAAGGTAAGCGAGGTTGAAAGACTGCTTAGTGAAAAAAGCGATAAGGAATGCCTTGCTTTTGTCGGCGACGGTATTAACGACGCACCCGTTCTTTCAAGAGCGGATGTAGGAATAGCGATGGGGGCGCTCGGTTCTGACGCCGCAATAGAGGCTGCGGACATCGTTCTTATGGACGACAATCCCCAAAAGATTTCTCTTGCAAAAAAGATATCTGCAAAGACTCTTAAAATTGTAAAAGAAAATATCGTTTTCTCACTTGCTGTTAAATTTATCTGTCTTATACTCGGGGCACTCGGAATTGCAAATATGTGGGTTGCAATTTTTGCCGACGTAGGCGTTATGGTCATTGCTGTTATCAATGCAACAAGGGCATTAAGAATTAAACTTTAATAATAAAAAACGGTGGCAGGATTTCTTCCTGTCACCGTTTAACACAATATAAACTACATATACTCGGCAATACTGATGCCTGCTGCCGCAGCAACTACACCTGCAATAACAGAGATAACAATACCGATTATCCACAATACAATATACGAGATAATAAGATTCTTCTTATTCTTATTTGTATTTGAGCTGCAAAGCCAGACTATCCACATAATGATATTGAGAATCGGAATTGCGGAAATGATGAAAAATCCGATATACTCTCCAACCGACATAACCTTTGAGGTATTGTCAACTGCAGGCGGATAATACACAGGCTGAACAGGCTGCGTATACTGAGGATGAGGTTGTGTATACTGCTGATACTGCTGATTTGGATTTGGGTTATATCCCTGGTTGTAATTGTCCATTTTATACCTCCAAAAAAATTTATTACAAGACAAATATATCATAATATTAATACAGTGTCAATTATTGATGAATATAAAATAATATGATATAATAGCAAAAAAAGAAAGGTGATTAATTATGACAAATGAAGAAAAGCTTAAACTTGCACAAGCTGCTGTCGACGCTGTAAGCTCCTGCCCCGAATTCAAAGAGGTTGCCGGTAAGTATATTGATGCCGTAGGAACCCACACGGAAAAGGAATTTGCAAAGTATCTTGTTGCCGAGGCGCAGGAGGATATCTGTTCAATAGACAACACAATTGAGTTTATGCAAACCGATATGGCAAAAGAGATTTTCGGCGCTGAGACAGCAAAAGAAAAAGCAGAGCATGCAAAGGCGGTTAAGGCTGCCGGAGGACTTTACTGCGACTGCCCCGGCTGCACTGCTGCAAAAGCAATTATTGATGCAAAGGACGAATTAATTAAATAATTTTATTGGAGGTATGCAATACGTACCTCCCTTTTTTTACCGTTTTTTACAATTATTCTCAATCATTATTGAAATAATATTTTTTTATGATATACTTAATAATATAAATAAACAGAGAGGCAAAAATATGTCCTATACCTCATTTACATTCATTTTGATATTTTTTGCAATAACCTATGTGCTTCATTCGCTGACGCCGCAGAAATACAAGTGGCTCATCCTTTTTGCAGGCTCATGGGCATTTTACGTTGTGTCAACAAAAGGTCATATTATCCCGCTGATAATAACGACGGCGGCAATATGGCTAATGGGCTTGAATATTCAGCGCCTTTCAGACGAGTTTAAGGCAAAGAAAAAGGAGCTTGACAGATCGCAGAGAAAAGAGCTTAAAGAAAAATACAACCGAAAGAAACGCATTTATGTTGTTTTGGGAATTCTTATTCCGCTCGCTCTTCTCCTGTTTCTTAAATACTGTAATTTCTTTACAGGCACTGTAAACTCCGTTTTCGGTACGGCTATACCCGAGCTTTCACTCGTTCACCCGATGGGACTTTCCTTCTATTCGCTGCAGGCAATCAGCTACATCGCCGATGTAAATTCCGGCAAGGTTAAGGCAGAAAGAAATCCTTTCAAGGTTTCGCTGTATCTTTCATTTATGCTCACGGTTGTCGAAGGCCCTATCGCAAGATATGACCAGCTTGGCACGCAGCTTCTTAACAGCAGAAAAGTAGAAAAAAAGGATTTTGACATCGGGGTTCAGCTCATCCTTCTCGGCTTTTTCAAAAAGGTTGTTATGGCTGACAGAGTAAGCGGCCTTGTTGACGAGATGTTTGGAAACTACGACTACCACCTTGAAGACGGCGGCGTTCTTATTCTTATTGCCGTACTGTTTTATACCATTCAGCTTTACTGCGATTTTTCAGGAATTATGGACGTTGTTACAGGTATGGGAAGGCTTATGGGCATTGACCTTCCTAAAAACTTTGAACAGCCGTTCTTCGCAGTTTCAATTAATAATTTCTGGCAAAGATGGCACATCTCGCTCGGCTCATGGCTCAGGGATTATATCTTCTATCCGATATCTCTGTCCAAGCCTTTTATGAAGCTTTCAAAATCAACAAGAAAGAAGTTTAATCCGTATTACGCAACGCTTATTCCGTCAGCTACTGCGCTGTTTTTCGTTTGGTTTTCAAACGGCTTTTGGCACGGCGCAAGCTGGAAATATATCTGCTATGGACTTTACTACTATGTTCTTATGATGATAGGCATGCTCTTCCAGCCATTATTTGATAAACTTCACAAGGCGCTCAAGATTAACAAAATGAGCTTTCCTTACAGAGTCTTTCAGATACTCAGAACAGACATTATAGTTTGCGTTGGAATGTTTCTGTTCAGGGCAGACAGCATCAAAGCATTTTTTGAAATGTTCAAAGCCATCTTTACTTCCTTCAATATTTCAGCGGCTATTGAGCAGGGCGGAAAATTCGGAGTAGGTATCAAGGATTTGCTTGTGCTCTTCTTAAGCGTGGTATTCATTTTTTTCATCTCTCTTCTCAGAGAAAGAAAATTCAACCTTTCACAAAAACTTGCCGACCTTCCGGCTATCGTCAAATTCTTACTCCACGTCATAGCATTGATGATTATTATTTTACTTGGCGCATACGGCGAGGGATACGGTATCAAAGACTTGATTTATGCGGGGTTCTGATATGGATAAAAAAGAAAACAAAAATAATATATCTTTTATATGGCTCAGGTTTATCCCCGTCCTTGTTGTAATATTTATTCTTGTCAGCATACTTTCAGCAGGACCTTTTTCAAAAGAGAGGGCAACAACCTATAAGAATCATTACAATCCAGCATATGACTTTACGCTTGAGCCTGAAAACAAAATAGACATCGTTTGCATCGGTTCAAGCAATATGTTCACGGCCTTCTCCCCTGCCTATATTTACGAAAACTACGGTTACACGGCATGCGACATCGGAATGAGTTATCAGACTCCTGTAAGGTCGTACAGCTTTTTAACAGAATTTCTTAAAACGCAAAATCCAAAGCTTCTTATTCTTGACACGGATATGCTTTATGACCAGTTCCCGACTGCCGAAGGCATTGAGGAGATTGACGCAAAAGGTGAAAAAAATACCTACGAGGTATTAAGAGAGAAGCAGGAAACACTTTTCAGCGGTATTAGCGACGCAAGATTCACCGATATTATCGGATCGAACTTCAGTATGTTCCAGCTTAACGACCACTGGAAGCACTGGCGCGACTTCCTGCCTAAAGCGTTTATAAGCTCATATACCGATGAGGTTGATTATCCGTGCGAGCACGGTTTCAAGTACAGGGATGAGGTTGTTGTTGCGAAAAAAAGCAAACTCTTTACCGAAACCGACAAGCTTGAAGAGATTGATTATGAATACATGATTTATTATCAGAAGATAATTGATCTTTGCAAGGAGAAAGGTATAGAGGTTTGGCTTGTTGAAATGCCTACTGTTCGCTCCTGGAGCACTCAAAGACACAATGCGGTTGACGTAATAGCAGCTGAAAACAATATTGAATTCATTGATTTCAACTATCTTTACAAGGATATAAAGCTAAATCTAAAAAAGGATTTCTTCGACGGTAAGAATCACCTAAATTACAGAGGAGCAAAAAAGGTTTCAAAATACCTTGGAGAAAAGATATCAGCCGAGGGAATGTTGACAGACCACAGAGGCGATGAGGAATACGCATTTTTTGAAGAAAGCGTTACAGAATTCAAAACAAAATACGGTATTAAATAAAACATAAAAAGCACGGTGTAAACCGTGCTTTTATTATACCTCAATGCAAGTAGGTATGTGGTTTGTAAACGGAATATATTTTTCAATAAGGTCTGAAAGTTTTATACGCATATATCCTGTTGTTGTGCTATCGGTACAGCCGAAATATTCATAGCTCATTATATCGTTGTCAATAACAAGTCGTATATCGTTGTGACTGTCGAGGAAAAGGCTTAAGACAGTCGTTGCTCCAACCTCAACTCCAAGCATATCAAAAAGCAATTCCGGCGGCGCAAATGACACTCTTGAAACGCCGAGCGCCTTGCTGAAATCCTTTGTTACAAAGGGCTTGTCCCCTGCTGTTATAAAAAGATAAAACGCTGTTTTCTGCCGGTTACATAGCAGGAGGGTTTTAACGGTTTTTACATTAAGCCTTTCGTCTATTGCAACGCAATCGTCCATGGTTACCGCCGGTTCGTTATCGACGCGCTCAAACGGTATTTCAAGCGCATTAAGATTTTCGTAAACCTGCTTTTGCA
Organism: Ruminococcaceae bacterium UBA7030; assembly: GCA_002494125.1. Classification (GTDB taxonomy): domain Bacteria; phylum Bacillota; class Clostridia; order Oscillospirales; family Acutalibacteraceae; genus Eubacterium_R. The sequence continues at coordinate 21,634 of DLBD01000049.1, forward strand.
AATCAGTTTTGTAATTTTCGGGATTTGCTGTTTTTACCTCGCTGACTTTAATCATTGCTTATCTCCTGTTTTATATATTCAAATGCGCCGCTGTCAAACGCTTCATCACGGTGATAATACTTATCATCCCGTTCGTCAATCTCGCGCAAAACTCTGCAAGGGTTACCGACTGCGATAACATTTGCGGGGATATCCCTTGTGACAACGCTGCCGGCGCCAATTACCGAATTGTCGCCGATTGATACACCCGGAAGCACTATAACTCCCGTGCAAAGCCACACGTTTTTACCTATATGCACATCTCGGTTATACTGAAGCGCCTTTTCGCGCATAGCAGGGTTTATCGGGTGCGAGGCTGTGGCGATTGTAACATTCGGCGCAATCATAGTGTGGTCGCCGATATAAATATGGCCGTCGTCCACAAGAGTCAGGCTGAAATTTGAATAAACACCTTTTCCGAGATGAACATGATGTCCGCCCCAGTTTGCATAAAACGGCGGCTGAATATAACAGCCCTCTCCAACCTCGGCAAACATAAGCGGCATAAGCTCCTCCATTCGCTTTTCATCGCCGAGTGAAAGTGTGTTATACTCGTTCATATATTTTGCATAGGTTGACTGAACGTCAAGTATTTGGCTGCTTGTACTGTCATAAATCAAGCCGTTTTCCATTCTTTCAAATTCTGTCATATTTCACCTCTTATTATAAAAAAACTCGGCACTCCGCCTGTCTTAAGACAGGCGGATTTTAGCCGAGAAGAATTTAATGCGGTTTGTTTTCCCCTTTATTCTACCGTTACAACCTTTGCAAGATTTCTCGGCTTATCAACGTCAAGTCCCTTGTCGGAAGAAACGTAATAAGCAAGAAGCTGAGTTGCAACTACTGCGGGCACTACCATAAACTCATCCTGTAAATCAGGAAGCTCAAAGCTGCAGTCAATGTCATCATTCATAAGCGAACGTCTTACAAGTGTGATTACATTTGCTCCTCTTGACTGAACTTCTCTGATATTGCTTACCTGCTTTGAAACAAGTTCCTTCTGTGTAAGAAGGGCAATAACAGGTGTTCCTGCTGTGATAAGTGCAATTGTACCGTGTTTTAATTCACCCGAAGCAAATGCCTCTGAATGAATGTAAGAAATCTCCTTAAGCTTAAGCGACGCCTCAAGAAGTGCCGGATAATCAAGTCCTCTTCCTATCATAAATGTATGCTCAGCTGTAAGCATTGAATTCGAAAGATGGTGAATATCCTGTGCTCTTTCGAGTACATCTTTAACTGCATCGGGAATTTTCTTAAGTTCTGTGATAAAGTTTTCAACGCTCTGTGGGTCAAGCGTACCTCTGAGCTGTGCCATTTTGGCAGTGATAAGGTAGAAAACGCTTAACTGGGTTGTATATGCCTTTGTTGAGGCAACTGCAATTTCAGGACCAGCGTCTGTATAAATTACATTGTCGCTTTCACGGGCGATACTTGAGCCTCTTACATTAACAATTGAAAGGGTCATTGCACCCTGTCTTTTAGCGTATTTAAGAGCTTCAAGAGTGTCAATCGTTTCACCGCTCTGGCTTACGCTGATAACAAGCGACTTGTCGTTTACTATCGGCTTTGAATACATATATTCACTCGCCATATGAACAGACACAGGGATACGGCAAATGCTTTCAATAAGCTGCTTACCGATAAGTCCTGCGTGCATTGCGGTACCGCAGGCGATTACAGAGATGTTTTCGCACTTAGTGAAAATGCTCTCGTCAACACCCTCGCCTGTAAAATCAGGAAGCGAACCCTTAATTCTTGAAGAGATAGTCTTTTCAATAACCGCAGGCTGCTCAAAAATCTCCTTTTCCATATAGAAAGGATAGCCGCCCTTACCGCTGTTTCTGATATCCCAGTCAAGTGTAAGGATTTCAGGCTCAACTGCATTGCCGTTAAAGTCAACAATATCAAAGCCGTCCTTGGTAATCTTTGCAATAGTAAACTCCGGAAGTACAAAGTATTCGCTGCTGTATTCACCGATTGCCATAATGTCGGACGCAATATATGCACCGTCTTCGTTTTTACAGCAGACTATCGGGCTTACATTTCTGACTGCGTAGATTGTGTCGGGAATGTCGTCAAACATAACTGCGAAAGCAAATGTACCTGTAAGCTTTTTAACAGCGCTTGAGATAGCTTCAATCGGGTCGCCCTTAAACTGTCTGTCAATAAGAGCGGCAGCGACCTCGCTATCGGTCTGGCTTCTTAATCTGTCGGCAATATTAAGTGTTCCTCTGATAGCTTCATAGTTTTCAATGATGCCGTTGTGAACAAGAGTAACTCTTCCGAACTTATGTGGATGTGAGTTTTCATCGCACACTCCGCCGTGAGTTGCCCATCTTGTATGACCGATACCCGTAACGCCTCTTACGTCGTCGCACTTTTTCTGCAAATCCTCAACTCTACCCTTGCACTTCGTTACAAGGCACTCCTTGAAATCGGGATGGTAAACTGCAACGCCGGCGCTGTCGTAGCCGCGGTATTCAAGGGTTTTCAGTCCTTTTAAGAGAATACCTCTTGCCTCGCTATATCCTGTATATCCAATAATTCCACACATAATTAATCTCCAATTCAATTTATTAGTCAATAGTATAATATGACTTTACCTTTGTTTTAATCTTCTTCGTTGAAAAGAATTTGTGCCGAAGGTCGCCCCTCGGTTTTGCCTTTTCATAACGCACCGAAAAAGTATGTACGAAAGAGCATCCGCCGAAAATTCGATAACTCTTTTCCTCGTCAGCTCAAAGAGCTCTGGCGCTTGGAGAAAATATGTAACCGCTATTAAATTTTCAAGGTACAGTAGATTATATCTCTACAAATGCGATAATACCACAATATATGCTATTTGTCAATATAAGGCAAAACAAAACGGGAGGGTATTCCCTCCCGCCATTCGAGTGAATGTATCCGTTAGCAGCAGCCGCAGTCATTGTTACATCCGCAGCCGTAGTTACCGCTTAACAAAAGGATGATGATAAGGATAACAATCCAGTTAGAGTTGTTAAAATTCAAAACCCTGACCTCCCTTCCCCTTTTCTATACCATACTATGAAAGGGAAAGGAAAGTGTGAATATCAGACTATACCGCCGTTTACACCGAGTATCTGACCCGTAACATAACCGTTTTCAGCAAGGAAAAAAACGGCTTTTGCAACTTCATCAGGTGTACCGAGTCTGCCAATGGGCACCTCGGCTTCAAGCTCTTTTTTATCAAAGCAATCGTTCATTCTTGTATCAATAATACCCGGGCACACGCAGTTAACCGTAATGCCGCTTGGCGCAAGCTCCTGCGAAAGCGCTTTAGTAAAACCGATAACACCTGCCTTTGACATTGAATATGCCGTTTCGCAGGAAGCGCCGACCTGCCCCCAGATTGACGAAACATTTACTATTGCGCCGCTGTGTGCTTTAAGCATTTTAAGCGCTGCATATTTTGAGCAGAAATAAACAGCCTTTAGATTGACTTTCATAAGGCTGATAAAATCCTCTTCGCTTGTGTCGTTTATCATCTTAATAAGGCTAACGCCGGCATTGTTGACAAGAATGTCAATACCGCCTATGCCTTCAAAAAGACTTTCAATTTCCGCAAGAGAAGAAAGGTTGCATTTTATCATACTAACGCCGTCAAAATCAGGCTTTGTTTCATTATAGGTTATCGTTACGTCATAACCTTTTTCTTTGAAAAGAAGGGCACATGCTTTGCCTATACCCGTAGCGCCGCCTGTAATTAAAACCTTTTTCATAAAATCACCGAAATTATTATACCACAACAATATTGTATTTTTCAATTATATAGGTTATAATTATTATAATATTTTAACGAGGTAGCAATGATGGAAAAAGAATTTTATACTATATCCGTTTATGTTGACGATGATGAAAATATGATTGGCATTCCCTGCGGTGAAAGCGAGAAGTACGGAATCGCCGACATTGACAAGGTTATACTGCTTAAAGCTCCGTATACAGACACACAGCTTGAAAGCTTTATTGAAGAGGTGCTTTCGCACTGCTATACAAAAAAGCACAACGATGACTCGCCGGTTTCGACCATCGAAAGATACACTAAGAAAAAAGGCTTTGTTAACGCAACTGCCGACCTTACGCTCATTTCAATAGTGAAAACTAATGAGATGTACTCGCTAATGCCGACCTTTAACGACTATGAAAGAGGCCCGCTTGCTATTGACGACGACGAGCATATACTTATGAATCCTTATCAAAAGGGAGAACTTGCAGAGGTTATAAGGGGCTTTATTGAGGTTTACCTTAAAGCGAACATCTTTTATAAGGAAAAGGAAGAGCTCGAAAGAGAAAAGAAAAATAAAAAAGACTGATGAAACGCATAGTTATCACATCCGGCGACGCAGGCACAAGGCTCGACAGATATATTCTTAAAACCTTTGACAAAATGCCGAAATCGCTTATGTTTAAGGAAATAAGAAAAAAGAATATAAAAATAAACAAAAAAAGATGCACGCCCGACCAAACACTTTGTGAGGGCGATATACTTGAGCTTTATCTTAACGATGATGTTCTTGAGGAGAAGAAAAAGTATTTTGACTTCCTTAAAGCTTCATCGGATCTTGACATTATTTATGAGGATGAAAATATCCTTCTTATAAACAAAAAGGTCGGCGTTCTATGTCACCCTGACGGCAGGGATTACACCGACAATATTGTTGCAAGAGTTAAGCGTTATCTTTATGAAAGAGGCGAATGGGAGCCTGACAAAAGCTTGTTTGCGCCTTGCCTGGCAAACCGTATAGACAGAAACACAGGCGGCATTGTAATTGCGTGCAAAAATGCAATATCACTCAAAGCTGTTAACGAAAAAATTAAAAGCCGTGAGGTTGAAAAATACTATCTCTGCGTTGCGCGAGGTAAGATGAAAAAGGAAAGCGAAACGCTTGAAGCATATCTGAAAAAAGACGAAAAGAATAATATGGTAGAGGTATCTGATAAAGAGCTTGACGGCTACAAAAAAATCGTTACAAGATACAGAGTCCTCGATTACAAAGACGGCGCTTCGCTCCTTGAGATTGAGCTTCTTACAGGCAGAACGCACCAGATAAGAGCTCATCTTGCTCACATAGGTCATCCGCTTTTCGGTGACGGAAAGTACGGAAAAGAGCAAGGAAGATTTCGCCAGGCACTTTACAGCTACAAACTTAAATTCAGCTTTGAGAAGGACAGTCCTCTCGCCTACCTTGACAGCAAGGTGTTTGAGGCAAAGGATATAGCGCTTCTCAAGGATTTTAAGGAAGGAAAATATTATGAAGGATAAGTTTATCAGAATAGTATCACCCATAACCTTATGCGTTATTTTTGCACTTGACGCAGGTGTTTTAATCTACGGAGCATATGCAATAAAAAGGCTTCTTCACTTCCCGAACACGCCTGTTATTCTTTTTGCAGCGCTTGATGTGGCTGCGCTTATTCTTGCAATCATTGTTACAAAAGAGGTCTTTTCAAACGGCATCCGCTTTTACGATGACGAGCTCGAGTTCACCAGTCTTGACGAAAACAACATTTTCAGCTACGACAGTATAAAAAAGATTGAAATAAGTAAAGACGACAGCATAAGTTTTACAAAGACCTTTATTGACCGTCAGTCACAAATAATCCTCACTCTTAATGACGACAGGGTTATTACAATAGAGCTTGGCATCACAACTAAAAACACGCTCAAAAAGGCGGCGACGGAAATCGCCGACAGGACAGGAGTTGAGCTTGAAGAAATCAAGCCTGAAAAGAAAAGTAAAGAGGAAGAATAAAAAAGGTGAGAGTTAAGGAAATCCTTAACTCTCTTTTTTAGTTTATTATATCGCAATCAGTCAGTCGAAGCACTTGAATATTTCTTTCGTCAACGAAGAAATCAAACACGCCCTCGACAACTATCTCTTCATTAATTCGAGGAAAATCAACCGGGTAAGAATAGCTGTCCTTTGTGACGAACTGAAGTCCCTGCTGACAGCAGGCGGTTGCGTCCTGAATCACACAGGCATAATAAATATCGCCCGTTTCGACATTGGCGTCTGTGTAAAAGCTGCCCTTAATTCTTACCTTTTTACCCACATAGCTTTCCGGAGAGGTAACCATATTATAAACCTCCGAATATACCATTGTGCTTGTAAGTGATGTAAGATCAAGATCAACCGATTCATACTCTTTCGTTGTTTGTTCTCCCTTTTCCTCAGCCTTACAGGAGACAAGGGAAAAAGCGGTAATAATCACAAGTAGTATTGCAATAAATCTTTTCATAAAAACACCTTAATAAATATTTACGTCGGGATTGTTATAAATCAGCTTTGTTTCGGAAAGACTGCCGCTATACCTGATTTTGAAGCATTTTCGCCTTTTGAACATGACGCAGCGCACAAACAAAGCACAAGAGCAAGTAAAACCGATAAAGCTGTTTTCGAACATTTCATTATGCTTTTTTCACTCCTAAAACTCCTATAAGCCAGAACACAAAGAAGCCGACCACGTCAAATGCAACTATTGTCGAGCCGACGGGTGTGCCTATGCGAATTGATGCTATAATTCCGACTGCGGCAATAGTTACTGAGAAAACGGCGGAACATATTACAACAGCCTTGAAATTTTTGAACACACGCATTGCGGAAAGCGCAGGAAAAATGACAAGCGCAGAGATAAGAAGCGAGCCTACAAGATTCATTGCAAGTACGATAATAACCGCAATAATAACTGCAATAAGAAAGTTATATGCAGACGCATTTGTTCCCGTTGCTCTTGCAAAATTCTCATCAAAGGTTACTGCAAAAATCTTGTTGTAAAAAATGATGAAAACGGTAATTACAACAACCGATAAAATTACGCAAAGCCATACGTCAAGCTTTGAAAGGGTTAGAATTGAGGTCGAGCCGAAAAGCGTTGAACAGACATCTCCCGAAACATTCGACGATGTTGAAAACACATTCATTATGATATAGCCGAAAGCAAGCGAGCCGACAGATATCATCGCTATTGCAGCGTCACCTTTAATCTTTCTGTTCTTGCTGCCGGCAAGAAGAATTATAGCCGCAACAACAGTTATCGGCAAAATAATTACCATATTATTTTTATTCACGAATTCGGCAAATGGCTCTAAAAACGAAAGGCTGCCTTTAACCATCGCCTGCATTGTTGCGGCAATCGCCATAGCTCCGAAGGCAACATGTGAGAGTCCATCTCCGATAAATGAAAACCTTTTAAGAACAAGAGTTACACCGATAAGCGAGGAGCAAAGCGCTATGAGTACGCCCGCAATAAGCGCATATCTGACAAACGGATAAAGCCTGAACCACTCAATAAGTTCACTAATATCAGTCATTTACCTCACCTCCGTTTTGAATATTGAAGGATGAAAAATGATTTTCAGCAAACTCCTCCTTGGTGCCGAAAAATGTCTTTTCACCGATATATAAAATATGTGAGGCGTATTCAACTGCGGCGTGTATATCGTGGGAAATCATTATGATTGTGATTCCCTGCCCATTGAGTTCTTTAATTAATGAATACATCTGCGCCGTAACCTTTGGGTCGAGGCCCGAAACAGGCTCGTCAAGAAGCAGAAGCGTTTTTGTTGCGCAAAGCGCTCTTGCAAGGAGAACTCGTTGCTGCTGCCCGCCGGAAAGTTCACGGTAGCACCTGTTTTTAAGAGCGGTAATATTCATCCTTTCCATATTCTCAAGCGCTCTTTTTTTATCACCCTTTGAATAAAAAGGTTTGAGCGGCGAGGATGAAAGACAACCGGACAAAACAATTTCCCACACGCTTGCAGGGAAATCACGCTGAACTACAGTCTGCTGAGGAAGATAGCCGATTTCATTTTTATTAAGTCCGTCGCCCATTATTATCTCACCCGAAAGCGGTGACTGAAGATTCAGGATTGTTTTCATAAGGGTTGACTTACCGGAGCCGTTTTCGCCGACTATGCAAAGATAGTCGCCCTTATTAATTTCAAAGTTCAAATCCGAAACGACCGCTTTACCGTCGTATCCGAGTGTAAGGTGTTCACATTTTAATATAGACATAGTGTCCTCCGAAAAAAATTATGAAAGCGCCGTTTTAAGCACCTCAAGGTTTGACTGCATTATTGAGTAATAGGTACTGCCGGATTCCCTGTCGGCAGAGGTTACAGTCTGCATCGAATTAAGAACGAGTATTTGCTGATTCTTATCTTTTGTATTGCTGATAACGGTTTTTGCAAGCTCATCGGTTGAGCCGTCAATAATCATAATATATTTCAGAGAAAACTCATCAACCTTTTCGACAAGAAATTTAACAGTTTCAAAACTTGCCTCAGTTTCAGCCGAGCATCCCACAAAAGCTGCATAATAAGTTATACCGTAGTCGTCCGTAAGATACATAAACGGAAAACGGTCGGCAAAAAGAAGCACCGGATTTATATTACCTGTTTCCATTATTTCCTGCTGGAACTGATTGTGAAGCTCGTTGAGTTTGTCAACGTAGGCGCCGCCGTTATCAATATATGTCTGTGCGTTTTCACTATCAAGCTTTGCAAGCTCCTCTGAAATTCTTGTGCAGAAAAGTCTTGCATTTATAAGTGAAAGCCAGACATGCTCGTCATATTCAGCTTTACCTTCGGTTTCTTGTGCATGCTCTTCCTCATTCTCACGCTCTTCCTCAACTTGCATACCTTCTATAACTCTTTCTTCCTTAGCATTAGCACCGAGAATGTCAATGAGATTCAGCGCAATCATATCCGGATTTTGAGCGTTTTTGAGAACGTCGTCAACCCATTTATCACTTTCACCGCCGACATAGATAAACATATCACAGCTTGAAATTTTAACAATATCTTCCGCCGTCGGCTGATAATTGTGAAGGTCTACTCCGTTATCAAGAAGGAGAGTGACGTCAACATCATCCGCTCTGTCGCCAAGTATTTCCATAACCCAGTCGTATTCAGGAAAGATTGTGCAAACGACACTAAGCTTTGAATTAGTCTTTTTTACCACATCTCCCGAGCACGCAGTAAAGACAGTAAAGAGCATTACCGCTGCAATAAGGACTGCAATAATCTTTTTCATAAATATACCTCTATATGTTAATCATTAATTTGGTAAAAAACATTATAATTGCATTATTAAGTATTGTCAATGTTATGAGAAAAGCCACATATGAGCATATGAAAATACAATAAAAAAGGAACCGCTTAGGGCACACTAAATAAATATGGTGTGCCCCTTTCACGGTCCCCAAAATATATAATATTACATTTTTGAAATTTCTTCCCTGAATGCTTCAACGGAGTCAAACTCCTTGTAAACAGAAGCAAAACGGATATAAGCAACCTCGTCGATAAGCTTAAGCTTTTCCATAATAAGCTCACCGATTCTTACGGAAGTAACCTCGCGGTCAACTGCAGACTGGAGCGTAGCTTCAATCTCACTTATTGCGCTTTCAAGTTCTGAAATAGTAACAGACCTTTTTTCGCACGCACGAAGCATACCCTTCAAAATCTTGTTTCTGTCAAATACCTCACGGCTCTTATCCTTTTTCACGACGATAATCGGTACATCCTCAATAGTTTCATATGTAGTGAAACGTTTTGAGCACTGAAGACATTCTCTTCTTCTTCTGATTCTTTCGTTTTCGTCTGTAGGACGAGAGTCAATTACTTTGCTTTCTTCAAAGCCGCAAAATGGACATTTCATTTTAGTATTCCCCCTGTCACATTAATGACTAATTGTCATTATAACACAAGATATAGAAAAATGCAAGTATTTTTACTTTACAACAATATATAGTTTTTATTTTGAATTTTTAAGTTGATGTTCCTTTTTATTGTATAAAAACATCCAGACAGCCATTGAACAGATTACAAAATAGCCTACAAACGACCACAAGTCAGGTATCTGATGACCGAGGAAGAAGTATCCGCTTATTGCAGTGAAAATGACGTTTGAATAATCGTAAACAGAAATTTCCCTGCTTGGAGCGAAGGTATATGCAGCTGTAATTGTGAATTGACCGCCTGCAGCACACACGCCGACCATAAGAAGACAAAACCACTGAAAGCCTGTCATAGGGCTGAATCTGAATAATAAATACGGCGCACTTGCAATGCAGGAGAAGAGCGAGAAAAAGAACACGGTAAAATGACCGTTTTCGCCTTTGTTACCGAGGTGGCGCACACAGGTATAAGCAGCTCCGGCACACACACCGCCGATGAAACCCGCTATTGACGGAACAAGCTGAGGATTATCCATAGTCGGCTTTATAACGAGCATTGCGCCAAGAAACGCAACCGCTATTGCAATCGCCTGTTTCGGCTTCACCTTTTCTTTAAGAAATATTGCTGAAAAAATCAGGGTAAAAAACGGACTCATTTTATTGAGTATTGCCGCATCAGCGGTTGAAGCCATTTTTGTTGTGGCATAGAAATTACCGATAACTCCAACAAATCCTGCACCTGACCTCAAAAGATGATAACCGATACAGCCCTTGTGAGGGGCAAAGCTTTCTTTGTTTTTAGCAAGAGCAAAGCCGGCTATAAAAAGCGCAACAAGGTTTCTGAAAAAAATCTTCTGAAGCACCGGCACATCGCCCGAAAGATTTATAAAGCTGCTCATTCCGCTGAAGAAAAACGCAGAGAGCACTATACAAATTATTCCCTTTGTTCTGTTACTTACAGTTGCCATAACTTTTCAAGATAGTCCTTACTTTCCGTTAATTCTTTCTTAACGTCAAAGTTTTTCGAATATATTTCAATAACGCAGTCACCGTCATAGCCGGCGCTGTCAAGTATGTTTTTAAGACGAAGAAAATCAAAAGTGCCCTTTGACGGAGGAAGGCAGTCTGCCTCAGTGCTGTTGTCACTAATATGCACATGGCGGATTTCGTTTTTGAACTCCTCCAAAAACTCAAAGGTATCCTCGCCTGCACGAACAGTCTGTTTAATGTCAAAAACCATATTGTAATCGTCACCAAGAGCTTTTCTCATTTTTTTACAAAACTCTATGCTCTGACTTTTGAAGCGGTTTACATTTTCCTGACATACGGTTACACCCTCTCGCTTTCCGATAGCAATAAGCTCGTTGAAGCGCTCAAAATAACGTTCGTCGGGTATGGGTATTTTAGGAGTTGCTACGGCGCCGTGAATTACAACATACTTTGCTCCAAGCATTGCCGCCGAGTGACAGGTCTTTTCATAAATACCTATATAATCCCTGTATCTCCTTTCATAGTCGCCGAAAATACAGGGCGATTCAAGGAAGCTTGAAAACGGATGAACGGAAATAATTTCGGTATTACTTCCATTAACAATACTGCCAAGCTCTTTAGTGAAGTTATCTTCAAGCTCGCAGTAAGCATTAAGAAAAACCTCTGCTTTTTCAAAACCCAAATCGACAACATTTTTAAGCGCCTTTTCGGTTTCAAGAGGATAGAAGCATGAGGTTGAAGCTCCAAGTCTCATATTTTCACTCCTATAAACACAGGGCAGGTTTCCCTGCCCTTAACTGAATTATTCATTAGTCAGCTTTTCAATAACCGCAAGCTGAACACATATGCACAAAAGCTCTGCCGCAAGGTCAAGCTCATGCACCGGTGGATATGACGGAGCAATACGAATATTGCTGTCATGAGGGTCAACGCCGTAAGGATATGTAGCGCCGACAGTCGTAAGCGTTACGCCTGCCTCCTTACAAAGCTCGCCCGTCCTTTTTGCACAGCCGTCATAAACATCAAGGCTGATAAAGTAGCCGCCCTTTGGCTCAACCCAGCTTGCAATACCCTTTGAGCCAAGCTCGTTTTCGAGGTGATGTAAAACAATATCAAACTTCGGCTTAAGTATTTTTGCATGCTTTTTCATATGATTAAGAATACCGTCGGCATTTTTGAAATATGCAACATGGCGATATTGATTCATCTTGTCATAGCTTATTGTCTGCGCATTAAGTCTTTTCTTAATCATTGCGATATTGTTATCGCTTGCAATGATGGCGGAGACACCTGCACCGGGGAACGTGATTTTTGAAGTTGAGCAAACCTCAACAACCATATCCTCATTGTTATACTTTGGAAGGATGTCGAAAATATTGAGAAGCTTTGGTGCGTCCTCCTCAAGTGCGTGAACGCAGTACGCATTATCCCAGATGATTCTGAAATCATCAGCCGCAGGATTGAGCGACGCTATTCTTTCAACCACAGCGTCGGAGAAAACGATACCGGACGGATTTGAAAATCTCGGAACGCAGAACATACCCTTTACGCTTTCATCCTCAACAAGCTCCTCTATGGCGTCCATATCGGGACCTTCCTCGTTCATCGGGATGTTAATCATTTCAATTCCGAAATGCTCACAAATTGTAAAATGCCTGTCGTAGCCGGGAACGGGACAAAGAAACTTTACTTTGTCAAGTTTACACCACGGAGTTGAGCCCATACCGTGAGTAAAGCATTGGCTTATATAATCAAACATAAGCTGAAGGCTTGCGTTAGGACCGATGATAACGTTCTTCGCCTCAACACCCATAAGCTCGGCAAAAAGCTCCTTACAGCTCGGTATACCGTCAAGCACACCGTAATTTCTGTAATCAACGCCGTCAACAACATAATCCTCAACCACTGTATTAATGCCGTTTGAAAGATCAAGCTGGTCTGCACCGGGCTTGCCTCTGCTCATATCAAGCTTAAGATTTTTCGCTTTGAAATCGGTATATCTTTTCTCAAGAAGAGCCTTTTCGCTCATAAGCTCTTCCCTGCTCATCTGTGTATAAAGCTTACTCATATATTCACCTCGAAAAAATTTTGAATATATTTTACCACAAATTTTTTATTAATGCAATAAAAAAGAAAGACGACATCTGCATATACAGATGTCGTCCTTTACAATTACTATAATAATCTCTCAAGTCCTTCGGTTGAATACTCCTCGCCATTGCGCTTTTTCGAAAGCGCATCGTTAAGAAGTGCAACCCTTTTTCTTGTCATTGGATAAAGCGAAATACAAACGACTGCGATTATGATAAGAACAGCCGGAATAACAGTTGAAATATTTTCCATACCGTTTACAATCTTTGCATCGGTAACCTTTGTGAAAAGCGCCTCGTTGCCGGCAACATCATTTGATGAATCGTAGCCGTAAAGCGCAAGGAGCTGACCTGCCATAAGGATACCGAAAGCGGAGCCGAATTTCTGAACAAACTGCGGCAAAGCGGTAATTGTTGATTCCTTTCTTCTTCCCGTCTTAAATTCGTTGAGCTCAACAAGATCGTAACCCATTGAATAAAACAGAGTCCAGAAGGTACCTGAACCGATACCGAGAACAGCAGGAGCAATAACGCACATCGGCTTGAACGAGCCAATCTGAACGTCAAGACCTATAAGTTTGATTATTATTTCCCCTGCAACGGCAATAGAAAGGAATATTATTGTAGCCGTTCTTCTGTCTGTTTTTTCAGCGACCTTTTCAACAATCGGCACAACAACTGCCATTGATATTACAAGCGAAATAATTACAAATACAATACCGGTATCATATTCCATACCTATGCAGTCGATAACCATATATGTAAGATTTGCCTGAATCATTGAAGAGCCGGCAAGGAAACAGAAAACAAATATCAAAAACCACTTTGTAGGGCGCAGCCTTAAAATATGGCCAAAGGATTTGAAGGTCTTTTTTATGGTCATCTTTTCAATAATTCCGTCTGCAGGAAGAGGCTTAGGTGTATAAATACCCTCAAGCGATTTGCAGCAAATAAAGCCAAGTACGACTGCAAGGATACTTATGATTGCAGCAACTACCGCGTATGAATTTTTCTGATATTTTTCGCCTACAAGAATTGCGATAGTCGGAACAAGCGCCGGAAGGATATTGCCAAGGCCTACGGCAGCGGCATTGAGAAATGAGGAAAGCGAACGAATTGCAGTTCTTTCGTCATAGTCCTCAGTAAGCTCTGCTACAACTGCATAGTACGGAATTGAATACATTGTATAGAATATCCAAATCAGCATAGAAATCACGGTGTATACAAGCACCTTAATCAGCTGGCTTGATATTCCGGCACCGATACTCGTCCACGCAACTATGAACACAACCGCAAGCGGAAGAATTGAAACTTTCATCATCTTTCGCTTGTCAACGCCGGGTCTGTCGGTGTAATTACCGATAATCGGGTCAGTTACCGCATCCCATGCGATTGAAATAAATATAATTATTGAAGCATAGCTTGGTCTGATACCAACCATCTCAATAAGGAAAGTAAGGTAATATGTGTAAAACATATTATAGACAAGCGATTCTGTAAATATACCAAAGGCATATCCGAGTTTTTTCTTTTTAGGTAAAGTATTTTTCATAACGCTCCTCCCTTAATCCGCAAAACAAGGGCGGATAACCGCCCCTGTTAGTTATTACTTAATTCTATTCTGCCGATTCCGCAATAACCTTCTGTGCAATATGCTCAGGTGTTCTTTCGTATCTTGCAAACTCTGTTGTAAATGAACCTCTGCCCTGTGTAATCTGGCGAACAGCTGTTGAGAAGGTAGTCATCTCAGCATCAGGAACTTCGGCAAGAATTTCCTGTGTGCCGTCGCCGTTAGGAGTCATACCGAGAACTCTGCCGCGGCGTTTGTTGATATCGCCGATGATGTCGCCCATAGCCTCGTCATTAACAACAGCTTTAAGTGTTACAATCGGTTCAAGAAGGATTGGCATAGCATTGCTGATACCCTCCTTAAACGCAAGCGTTGCAGCCATCTTGAAGCTCATTTCACTTGAGTCAACAGGATGATAAGAGCCATCGTAAAGAGTAGCCTTTACACCAACCATAGGATAGCCGGCAAGCACGCCCTTTTCCATACACTCATTAAGTCCCTTTTCAACTGCCGGGAAGAAGTTTTTAGGTACCGAACCGCCTACAACTCTTTCGGCAAATACAAGCTTTTCAGTGTCATAAGGCTCAAATTCAATAAACACGTCACCGAACTGACCGTGACCGCCCGACTGCTTCTTATGCCTGCCCTGTGCGGAAACTTTTTTAGTAATTGTTTCTCTGTATGCAACCTTCGGTGATTCAAGCACAGCTTCAACGCCGAATTTATCCTTAAGTCTTGAAACAGCAATTTCAAGCTGTTGCTCGCCGAGACCGGCAATGAGCTGCTGATGAGTTTCGTGATTGTTCCAGAAGGAAAGCGAAGGATCCTCCTCGCAAAGTCTTGTAAGACCTGAGGTGATTTTTTCCTCCTCACCCTTCTTCGTAGCGCATATAGCCATCTTATATGTTGCAGTAGGAACTGCTACGCCGTCAAGCTTTACAATATTATTCGGTGAACAAAGTGTGTCGCCTGTTGAAAAACCGCTAAGCTTTGTTACAGCGCCGATATCGCCTGCAACAAGCTCGCTTACATCGCTCTGCTTTGAACCGAACATCTTAACAATCTTGCCCATTCTCTCCTCTTTGCCGGTATTGGCATTAAAAGCAGGAATTGAGCCTGTAAGCTTACCGCTTACAACCTTAAAGAAACTGAGCTTACCGATGAACGGGTCGGCAACTGTCTTAAAGCATACTGCTGCAACGGGACCGTTTTCGTCAGCTGTTAATTCAACAGGCTCGCCGTCAGCATCGATAGCATATTCAGATGAAGGTGCAGGACAAACGTCAGCTACAAAGTCAAGAAGCATATCGCAAGCTGTTCCGTAAAGACCTGAAAGAGCAAACACCGGAATGATTGAGCCGTCAGCCATACCAAGCTTAACGCCCTTGATTCTTTCATCCCTTGTGAGCTCCTCGCCCTCAAAGTATTTTTCCATAAGCTCTTCATCGGTACCTGCAACAGCCTCGGCAAATACCGCCTTAATAGCTTCAAATCTTCCTTCGTCGTCGGGTGCGGCATCAGACTCCTTACGGGTTGTGCCGTCATAAGAATACGTCTTATCCTCAATCATATTATAATAAGCCGCAACCTTGCCGCCTGAAATAATCGGTACAACAATAGGACAAACCTGTGTGCCGAACTTAGCAGCAATACCGTTGAAAGCTTTATAAAAATCTGCTCTTTCGTCGTCCATTTTAGTGGTGACAAAAATTTTTGAAACGCCTTTGGAACTTGCTGCCTTAAACGCTTTTTCCGCACCGACTGCAAGACCCGACCTTGCAGACACAACGATAACTGCTGTGTCAGCTGCACGAATACCCTCCGCAGCGCCCATAGCGAAATCGAAAAGTCCCGGCGTGTCAATAATGTTAACTGACTTACCCTTATAATCAAAAGATGCAACTGCACTGTTGATACTGCACTTTCTCTTCTTTTCCTCAGCATCAAAGTCAGTTACTGTATTACCGTCAGCAACCTTGCCGATTCTCTCCGTTTTACCGGCAATGTTCAAAAGTGCTTCCGTAAGAGTGGTCTTACCTTTGGAAGCATGACCTACAATTGTAATATTTCTGATATTTTCTGATTTCCCAGACATAAAAAACATCTCCTTTGTGCATATTGTATAATAATTTGTCCCAACAGTCAACTACTTTTAATAAATTTAACAACAAATTAATAAAAATTTTTCTTTTCTCGTCTATAACGGGTAAAAATCTCCATTAATATTTATAATGAAAAATTAACTTGACCAAACGCGCCTAATTGAGTTAAAATAATAATTTAGTGATTTAGAGTTTTAACATAGTAAAGAGGTAATATGGAACGCAACTTAACTAAAGGCAATTTACTTAAAACAATAATATACTTTTCATTGCCGTACTTTTTGTCGTATTTTCTTCAGACGCTATACGGACTTGCAGACCTTTTTATAATCGGTCAGTTTTGCGGTGTTGAGGCCACAACCGCAGTTACAGTCGGAAGCCAGATTATGCATATGCTGACAGTTATGATCGTTGGTCTTGCAATGGGTGCAACGGTTATGATAGGCCGCTCTGTAGGAGCAAACGACAAAAAGGCATGTGCAAAATACATAGGCAACACCGCAACGCTTTTTATGCTTGTATCAATTTGCGCAACAGCAGTTTTACTTATTCTCACAAAAGTAATTCTTCGCGCGGTAAACACACCCGGCGAAGCGTTTTCTCAGGCACAAAGCTATCTTACAATATGCTTTATCGGCGTTCCGTTTATAACGGCATACAATATTATCAGTGCAATTTTCAGAGGACTCGGCGATTCAAAAAGCCCGATGTATTTCATTGCGATATCCTGTGCGGCAAATATAGCGCTTGACTATCTTTTCATCGGCGCTCTTGGCTTAGGCTCGGCAGGCGCGGCGCTTGGAACTGCTTTGTCGCAGACAATAAGCGTTATCTTTTCACTTTTCTTTATCAAAAGAAGTAAGAGCAGTATCAAACTATGCAAAAGCGATTTTCGCCTTGCAAAGCCGACTGTTTCAAAGCTTGTAAAAATAGGACTTCCCGTATCGCTTCAAGACGGACTTATTCAGATTTCATTTCTTGTTATAACAGCGATCGCAAACAGTCGAGGTCTTAATGACGCTGCGGCAGTCGGAATAGTTGAAAAGATAATCGGAATATTGTTTCTTGTTCCATCAACGATGCTTTCAACCGTGTCGGCAGTATCGTCGCAATGTGTTGGTGCAAAGATGCACGAAAGGGCTAAAAATACACTTAAGTACGGAATAATTATTAATTTTATCTGGGGTCTGATGTGCGTTTTATTTATGCATTTTTTTGCAAGGCAGACTGTTTCGCTTTTCACGCAAAGTCAGGAAGTCGCCGTACTCGGTCAGCAGTATATGGCAGGTTATGTTTACGACTGCATAATTGCCGGAACTCACTTTTGCTTTAGCGGATACTTTTGTGCTTACGGTCTTTCACAGGCATCATTTTTCCACAATGTTATATCAACCTTCTGTGCAAGGATACCGCTTGCATATCTCGCATCGGTAAACTTCCCGGACACACTTACACCAATGGGAATTGCAACAACGCTTGGCTCCTCGGTATCAGTATTTATATGTATTGCGATATATATTTATATGCAGAAAAAGAAAATTAAATCAACATAAAAATCCGATGGCGTATGCCATCGGATTTTTCTTTATTTTTTAAGATATTTTGAGGAAACGGGAAAATTGAAATATGTTTCGGGGTACGGCTCGTCTTTAAGGGTGAAATGCCACCATTCGCAGTCAATCGGCTCAAAGCCGTTTCGAACCATCAGGTTTTGAAGAAACATTCTGTTTTCATACTGCTCGTCGGTAACACCCTTGCAGTCGGGATGTGAAATCTCGCTGAAAAAGTCGAACGGACTTCCCATATCAACTTCTTTGCCGGTTTTCATATCAAGAAGCGTTAAATCCACGGTGCTTCCTCTGCTGTGACTTGACCTGCTTGCAATATATCCCTTTTCAAAAAGCTCCTGCTTCTCGAGGTCAGGATAGAAGAACGGTTTTGTGCGCTGATCAAGATCTTCAATCCCCCACAGCATAAAGTGCTTAACTGCTTTCGCAGGACGGTATGCATCAAATATTTTGAGCCTGTAACCCTTAACAAATGCCTCGTCGCTCGCCTCTTTAAGAGCACGTGCTGCTTCCATAGTCAACAGAGCAACCGGCTCTTCGTAGCCGTTAATTCTGTCGCCGATAAAATTGTATGTTGAAAAGTACCTCATTTCAAGTATTGCCGAAGGTACAATATCAGTTAAAAGTACAAAGTCCGAACAATCAAGCTGTGCCTCTTTTTCAAAATCAACAGACATTTTTATACTTCATCCTTTCGATTTATGTTCCAATAATACTTCCTTTTGCATACGGGAAAATCTTCCATAACTCCGTGCTCCGGGTCGTAGAAAACACCGTCGCAGTATAGTGACCAGTGCCAACAACGAGGAGTTTCAAGACTTAATATACAAAGCCGCGGAAGTTCATTTTTGTTCTTGACCTGAATTCTTTCGTCAGATACCTTATAGCCGTTTTGACTAAGAAAACATTTCATTTCTTTAAGCGTAGTTTCACGACGATTATCAAGCATTTCTGAAACCTCAGAAACAGGAATTCCTGTCACCATGGCAAGCACCGCCTGACCGCACTGAAGGTCGTCAGGCTCGTGTATATACTCTATTTTTTTAATCATACGCCCGAGTTAAAAGCCTGCCCGTTTCAAATGTTTTTTACATTCTTCAAAAACATTTGCCGCGCAATTATTTACTCATATAACTCCTTATCATAAGTTTTGATTATTATATCACACAAGAATAAAAAAGTACAGTTGAAATGATTGCAATAGATATTAGTTTATATTATTATATGTGTAAGGAATAAGGTGAAAATATGGTTATTGCAAAGAAATATCTTGTTGTAAACACTGACGAAAATGCTCCTGAAAAACAGGTAGTTGCAAAAGATGAAGAAGGAAGCTTTCTTTTTAAGCTTAATATAAAAAAGTCCGAAACGGGCGTTCCGTTTTATCTCGATGTTAAAAGGTTTATCGGTAAGGAAGTATTTTTTTACTGCGGTAAAGAGGAGTTTCATTTTGACGCACAAAGTGATAATGCCGACCTAAATATGCGCTCAAACGAAATCAGACCGAAGCTGCATTACACAGTACCATACGGCTGGCTCAACGACCCTAACGGTCTGATATTTGTCGATGGCAAATTTCACATATTCTGTCAGCATAATCCGCTTTCAGCCTCATGGGGAAATATGCACTGGTACCACAGCACAACAAAAGATTTTATCCACTTTGAACACCTTGGCGATGCACTGTTTCCGGACGAGTTTGGGACAATGTTTTCCGGAAGCGCAATATGCGATAAAGAAAACAAAAGCGAATTAGGCAAGAATGTAGTCTTGCTTTATTACACTATTGCCGAATACAGCCGCCGTTTTCACAAGCCGAAATTCTCACAGGGACTTGCTTATTCATATGACGGAGTACATTTTGAAAAATATTATAAAAACCCGATAGTGCCAAATATTAAGGGCGAAAACCGTGACCCGAAGGTTGTATTTGTACCCGAACTTGACGCTTATATTATGGCTCTTTATCTCGACAGCGATGAATACTGTTTTCTGAAATCAAATGATCTTATAAACTGGGATTTCTTTCAGACGATACATATTGAAGGGGACAGCGAATGTCCCGACCTTTGTTATTATGGAGAATGTAAAAAATGGGTGCTTTCCGGCGCCGCTGACTGCTACATTGTCGGCCATTTTGAAAAAGAAGGCTTTATTAAAGAGCAAAATGCACTTCGTTTTTATAACGAACTTGACGGCAGATTAAGCTATGCCGCACAGTCTTTTTCAGGCTGCGGCGATAGAGTTTTGAGACTTTCGTGGGAAAACATTAATCCGGGTAAGCAATGCTTTTGCGGTCAATTGAGTGTTGCGCTGGAGATGTCAGCAGTAAATCTTAAAAACGGAGAAATAAGGCTTTGTGCAAAGCTTTGCAGGGAGATTAGTGATAAGCTCAGCCTTTACAAAAGCGGCGGTGCATCAAGTTATTTAATTGACAGCGCAACATATATTGCAGACATAATTCCAAAAGATGATTTGAGCGTAAGCATTGACGGCGCCATACTTAATATAAGTATAACAAATAATACTAT
>DLBD01000135.1 GCA_002494125.1 Ruminococcaceae bacterium UBA7030
GTTTACCTTGATGCCCCACGGGTCTGTTGCCTCGTCAAGAATAACTCTGATTTTAGCATTAATTGTATCTCTTGAGGTTAGAGTTGAGTCAAGCTCAAGCTCACCTATGATATTACGAAGCGTGGTTGCTGAAAGATTTTCGATTGCAGAAATCGGGCTTTCAACACCGTAGGTATAAAGCTTCGGGTCAGTAATCTGGTAAAAGACAACCGTGTCAATCTGCATAGTAACGTTATCCTTTGTGATAACAGGCTGCGGTTTGAAATCAACAACCTGTTCCTTCAACGAAACGATTTTCGCAATTCTGTCAACAAACGGTAGCTTAAGATTAAGACCTGTTTCCCATGTTTTATAATATGTTCCGAGTCTTTCAATTACAAATGCCTTTGACTGAGGAACAACTCTGATGTTAGCAAACACAAGTGCTAAAACTGCGATTAATAAAATAAATCCGATAATATATCCTGCCATAATTTTCTCCTTAACTGTTTTTCTTAATTATAACCTTGGCGCCTTCAATTGAGATAACCTCAACCTCCTCGCCGCTTTCTATTATACCTTCGTCAGATGAGCGTGCGCTCCAGACCTGACCTTCTACACTGATAAGACCGACTCCCTTGCTGTTGTCAACAGTTTCTGTAACGGTACCCTTCTTACCGATTACCCTGTCAGCATTTGTTGCAACTATTTTAGGAGTTACATGCTTTTTGACAAGCGGTCGTGTAATAACAAGTGCAAGAACGCTGACAACTATGAATATCGCGACCTGAAGATAAACCGGTGCGCCGCACACTGCAGCAATCAAACCGGCAACTGCACCTATGACAAACCAAATTGACACAAGCCCGACTGTTACCGCTTCAAGCACGCCGAAAACTATAATCGCCGCCGCCCAAATTAAATACATAGTATCAAATGACTTTAACATTTCCATTATATCCGGCATAACTCCACCTCCCAAAATAATGGTTTTTAATATTATATGAGATAAGGAAATTTATATTAAATCACGGCTGAAGGGCACGCCGTTTGAATATCCTTATCTTGCCTGTATTATACCATATCTTGTGCCTTTTTTCAATAAAATCAGCATATAGGCGGTTGAGATTTACAATCCATTCATAATTACCACAAGGAGTAGTATCTTGACAAATTCGGTGTTATTCCTGTTGTATAGGAAAAATTACAAAAATTTACAAATATATTATTAAAAATGATAGTGACACAGCTTTGTAAATGTGTTATGATTGTTACAGATTGTAACCACAGGGGTGATTTAATGAAAAAATCATTTATTAAAGCTATATCACTTTTATGCGCTATAGTAATTTTTGCAACATCTTCTATAAGTGCTTTTGCGAGTGAACCGATTTTCGGATATGACATATCCGAGCACAATCAGGATGTGGATTTTGATTATATTAAAAGTCTTGACAAACAGTTTGTTATGATAAGAATCGGATATGGCAACAAGCATCTTGACAAAAGATTTATAGAAAATGTCAGAAAAGCGCATCAGGCCGGTATCAATTTCGGATTTTACTATTACAGCTATGCTTATTCCGTTGCCGAGGCAAAAGTTGAGGCGCAGTTTGTAATTGACACGCTCAACCAGCTCGGCGAGTACGGAAAATATTTTACACTTCCGGTTGCGTACGATCTCGAGGACCCGAAGATTATAAATCAGGGTCTTACAAAGCAGCAGATAACAAACCAGATGACAACCTTCTGCGATATGATAAGAGCTGCGGGATATCGACCGATGGTCTATGCCAATCTTAACTGGCTTACCAATTACATCGACCTCAACACAATAGTTGAAAAGGATTATAAAATATGGTACGCATACTGGACTACAGGGAAGAATTTTGACAAACCGATACAAATCGGAAAAACAGGCGTATATGCCGATATGTGGCAGTATATAGGTGCTGATACGGCATCTGACAAACAATTTGACGCTAACGTTATATTCAATCCCGATACTCTTCTCGACATAGAAAAGTGGGTTTATAAGGAGGGCAACTGGTATTACTACGTGTGTGGTGAACCCATAACGGGATGGAGATATATTAACGGATATTGGTATTATATGGACGAATACGGAGTTATGCAGACCGGCTGGCTTGAGCAGGGAGGAAAGTATTATTATCTTCTTTCTTCAGGTAAGATGCACACAGGCTGGCTTCGTGTTGACTATGTCTGGTACTATATGAATCCCAACGGCACAATGAGAACCGGCTGGCTTCTCGACGGCGATAAATGGTATTATCTTTCGTCTTCAGGTGCTATGACAAAGGGGCTTGCAGATATCAAGGGCGAAACCTATCTTTTTGACCAAAGCGGCGCAATGCTTGTCGGAATACAGGAATATAACGGCAAGGAATACTATTTCGATGAAAGCGGCAAGCGAATTCTTGGCTGGACCGAAATCGGCGGATATAAGTATTATTTCACAGAGTACGGACGGCTTACAGGCTCACAGTCAATAGGAGGAGTAACCTATAACTTTGACGACGAGGGCAAACTGATTACAGGATGGCAGAAGGTTAATAACAGTTGGTACTACTACGACGAGAATTCACAGATAACAACAGGTTGGCAAAAGGTCGGTAACTATTGGTACTATATGAACTCCGTTGGCATAATGCAAACGGGATGGATAAAACTAAACGAAAGCTGGTTCTATCTTAACCCTTCAGGTTATATGCAGACAGGATGGAAGCAGATAAATAACAAATGGTACTATTTCAGCGGTGCAGGAATAATGCAGACAGGCTGGAGAAAAATAGGTAGTTACTGGTACTATTTCCACGACAGCGGTTCAATGAGGACTGCAAATCTCACATATAAAGGAAAAGTATACCGCTTCTATAGTTCGGGAGCATGTATTAATCCGTAAAAGAAAACCGCACCGACTCTATGTCGGTGCGGTTTTTATATATATTTGATATTTACATTGATGTATGGAATGTTCTTGCAATAACCTCTTCCTGCTTTTCACGTGTAAGCTTGTTAAAGTTTACAGCGTATCCGCTTACTCTGATTGTGAGCGATGGATAAAGCGTTGGGTCGTTCATTGCTGCAATGAGTTTTTCGCGGTTGAGGACATTGACATTAAGATGATGTGCATCCTGCGCAAAATAGCCGTCGAGCATTGTTGTGAGATGGTCAATCTGCTGCTTTTTGTCGCTTCCGAGCGTTTCGGGCGTGATTGAGAAGGTATTTGAAATACCATCCTGACAGCAAGCATAGTCAAGCTTAGCAACTGAATTAAGAGAGGCAAGAGCGCCCTCGCAATCTCTTCCGTGCATCGGGTTTGCACCCGGGGCAAACGGCTCGCCCGCTTTTCTTCCGTCCGGGGTTGAGCCTGTTTTTTTGCCGTACATAACGTTTGACGTTATTGTGAGGATGGAAAGAGTATGCTTTGCTCTTCTGTAAGCGGGTGTTTTGCAAAGCTCTTTATAAAAGAACTCAATTAACTCTTTGCCGATAAAGTCAACTCTGTCGTCGTCGTTGCCGTATTTCGGGAAATCACCTTCAACCTTGAACTCGGTTATAATGCCCCGTTCATCCTTAATCGGAGTTACCTTTGCGTACTTGATTGCAGAAAGCGAATCAGTAGCAACGGACATACCCGAAACTCCAAAAGCCATAAGCCTTTCTACATTAGTATCGTGAAGCGACATCATAAGCCTTTCATACGCATACTTATCGTGCATATAATGTATGATGTTCATTGTGTTTACATAAAGCCTTGCCATCCATGCAAGGTATTTTTTATATGCGGTAACTACCTTATCGTAGTCAAGCACCTCTTCATCAAATATTTCGCCTTCGGGCGCAATCTGAACAGCCTCACGCTCGTCCCTGCCGCCGTTGAGCGCCATAAGAAGAACCTTTGCAAGATTACATCTTGCGCCAAAGAACTGCATCTGCTTACCTGTCTTCATAGCGGAAACACAACATGCGATTGAATAGTCATCGCCAAACATTCTTCTCATAACGTCGTCGTTTTCATACTGGATAGAGTCGGTGTCGATTGATACCTGCGCGCAGAAATCCTTAAAGCCCTGAGGAAGCTTTTCAGACCATAGAACAGTAATGTTAGGCTCCGCTGAAGGTCCGAGGTTATAAAGCGTCTGAAGAACTCTGAAGGAGGTCTTAGAACACATAGGCTTGCCTTCGCTTGACACACCCGAAAGAGAAAGAGTTACCCATACAGGATCACCTGCAAACACTTCGTTATACTCAGGTGTGCGAAGATGTCTTACAAGTCGAAGCTTTATTACAAGGTCATCGATAAGCTCCTGCGCGCCGTTCTCGTCAAGAACGCCTTCAGCTATATCTCTCTCAATATAGCAGTCGATGAATTCTGCAATTCTACCGATAGAATTAGCAGCGCCGTTTTGCTCTTTGATAGCGCCGAGATATCCGAAATACAGCCACTGAATAGCCTCTTTGGCATTTGATGCAGGGTTTGAAATATCATAACCGTACTCGTTTGCCATTATCTTAAGAGCATACATAAAGTCAAGCTGTTTTGAAACATCCTCCAAAAGATGGATTGTTTCCTCATCAAGCACTTCACTTTCGGCAAGCTTTTGCTTGTCCTTCTTTTTCTCTTCGATAAGAAAGTCCATACCGTAAAGTGCAATACGCCTGTAGTCGCCGATAATTCTTCCTCTTGCATAAGCGTCCGGAAGGCCTGTGAGAATGCCTGCGTGACGAGCCTTTTTCATAGTGTCGCTGTATGCTTTGAACACTGCTGTGTTATGGGTAGTTCTGTATTTGAATTCATCCTTGATTTTGTCGGAAAGTTCATATCCGTAAGCCTCGCAAGCCTGGATAGTATTTCTTATGCCTGCAAAGGGAGATACGCCTCTTTTAAGAGGCTCGTCAGTTTGAAGTCCTACGATAATATCTCTCTCCTTATCAACGTAACCGGGTCTGCCTTTGTGAGAATATACGGTGAGAACCTCAGAAGTATCCACATCGAGCACGCCGCCGTTTTCATTCTCCTTAATAAGAAGCGCCTTAACCTTATCGTTGACAATATTTGTCCTTTCAGTCGGCTGCGAAAGAAAGGAAGCGTCGCCCTCATACTGAGTATAGTTAAGCTTTATAAAGTTGCTTACGTTTATTTCGTCACACCAAATACCCGTGTGAAAATTTCTCCATGCTTCCATTTATATCTCCTCATAACTTATGATTAATTTTCTGCATTTTCTATTATATATTAAGAAGAGTAAAATTCCAACAAAAAAATACGATTTTT
>DLBD01000136.1 GCA_002494125.1 Ruminococcaceae bacterium UBA7030
GACGGCGAGTTCCAGATCAACTTTTTGACCAACAACTTCATGGGCAGACTGCGCTCCTATGAGCTGCTCGGCTGCTTCCCGTACCAGATGATTGAAAACCAGGTGTGTATGGGACCGATTGATACATCCTGTAATGCATTCTTAAGGCTTGCAAAAACACCGAAGGATTGCGTTGTGTTCAATGCCGTAAACAATCATACGCTTCCTCTCGGAGATATTATCCGCCAGATGAATGCAGCAGGTATAAATATCAGGTATACCGAATATGAAGAGTTTGCGCAAGCGCTTAACGAGGCGCAGAAGGACCCCGAAAAGGCAGCAATCCTTTCATCAATGACTGCGTATATGAACCTTGCTCACGGTAAAAAGGTAGAAACAGTACCGTTTGAATCCCACTATACGACCCAGGTTCTCGCGCGTCTCGGCTTCTTCTGGAATGTCAGCAACGAGCGCTATGTAAAAGACTTTATCAATGTTCTTATGGGCTTCCGCTTCTTTGACAGCGATAATCTTACAAGATAAGACTATTGTCCATTAAAAGAAACAATTCTGACTTATCACTTATGAATATTAAGGGCGGCTATTCAATCGAGGATTATGAATATCTGATGGAAACACAGCTTAAATCTCAGATTATTCCCGAAGAATCACGCCGATATCGTTACCATAAATTTGTTGCTTGAAAAATGGGACGTTTTCCGCGAGGAGCTTTTAAGCTACGAGGAAGCGCTTGAAACGGTTGAAAGCTTCAATTCAGACGAAATCAATGATGTGATAAGCAGTTTAGGCGAGGTGCGGTAACGAAGGATAGGTTCAAGTCCCGTCTCTCGCACCAAAATAAGCGTATACCCATTTGGGTGTACGCTTATTTTTATATTGTCTTTTCTTCGACATAATGATATAATTACTTTATTAATATTTTATTGGTGGTAATATGTTTTTATATATTGATCCCGGAACGGGTAGTATGCTTTTTACTATTCTGATTGGTATAATCGGAACGCTGGCTTTCTTTTTCAGAACGCTTATTGTTAAACTTAAATTTGTTTTTACCGGCGGAAAGAAAACTAATGCTTCTTCCGAAAGAGAGAGTATTGTTATTTTCTCTGATGACAAAAGGTACTGGAGTGTTTTTAAGCCGATTTGCAGAGAGTTTAATAAGCGAAATATTAAAGTTAAATACTTCACTGCATCTGAGAATGACGACGCACTTAAAAACGAATTCGAAAATATCGAGGCAGAGTTTATAGGCGAAAACAACAAAGCCTTCTCTAAACTGAATTTTCTTGACGCAAAGCTTGTTTTGTCAACGACCCCGGGTCTTGATGTATATCAGTGGAAAAGGTCTAAAAAAGTAAATTATTATTTGCATATACCTCATGCTGCAAGTGATATATCTCTTTATCGTATGTTCGGAATTGATTATTATGACGGAGTGCTTTTGTCAGGTGAGTATCAGGTTGATGAAATAAGACGGCTTGAGAGTGCCAGAAATCTTCCCGCAAAAGATATCGAGGTAGTTGGAATTCCCTATATGGACGATATGCTTGACCGACTTAAAATGAATTCGACTGTTCAGAGTGATATTAAAACAGTGCTTTTGGCGCCTTCATGGGGCAGTAGTTCTATTTTCAGCAAATATGGTAGCAGGGTAATTGAAGAGCTTACTAAAACAGGATACCATATAATTATCAGACCTCATCCACAGTCCTTCATATCAGAAGCAGAAATGATTAATGAATTAATGATTAAGTATCCTGATAGTGATCTGCTTGAATGGAACAGGGATGCGGACAACTTCAATGTTCTAAACAAGTCAGATATACTTATTTCTGACTTTTCCGGTGTAATATTTGATTTTGCTTTAGTATATGACAAGCCTGTTATTTATACTGACACAGAATTTGACAAGTCGCCTTATGATGCATGGTGGATTGATGATGAGCTTTGGACCATATCAGCTTTGCCAAAAATAGGCGAGAAACTTGATGAAGACAATCTTTCAAACATAAAGGATTTGATTGATAACTGTATGGAG
This sequence comes from Ruminococcaceae bacterium UBA7030, assembly GCA_002494125.1. Classification (GTDB taxonomy): domain Bacteria; phylum Bacillota; class Clostridia; order Oscillospirales; family Acutalibacteraceae; genus Eubacterium_R. The sequence continues at coordinate 2,039 of DLBD01000136.1, forward strand.
AACAATATTTATTCACAAAACAGGGAACAGTTAAGAACTGAAACCTGGGCAAATATTGGTGCGGGTGCAGAAAAGACAGTTGATTTTATTATTAATAAGCTTAACGAAATAGATTAAGGAGGCGGTTAAAATTAGTGTTTTAGAAATATTTTACAGTATATTGATTGAACCGCTTCAGATTCTTTTTGAAATTATATTTGCGCTTTCAAATGATGTTATTAAAAACAGCGGGCTGACAATAATCGTTCTCAGCCTTGCTATGAATTTCCTCGTTCTTCCTCTTTATAGGCGTGCTGATGCTATGCAGGAGGAACAGAGAGAAATAGAAAAGAAACTTGAAAAAGGCGTTAATCATATAAAAAAGACATTCAAGGGCGACGAGCGAATGATGATGCTCCAAACCTATTACAGACAAAATGATTATAAACCTGTATATGCGCTGAAGAGTGCTGCATCTCTTCTTCTCCAAATACCGTTTTTCATTGCAGCATATAGGTTTTTATCTACTCTTAACGATCTCAATGGTGCATCGCTTGGTTTTATTGAAGATTTAAGCAAGCCTGACGGATTAATAACTCTTTTCGGTTTATCAATAAATATTCTTCCGTTTATAATGACGGGCATTAATCTGATATCATCATTTATTTATTCAAAGGGCTATCCGATTAAAACAAAAATTCAGCTGTTTGCAATGGCGGCTTTTTTCCTTGTGTTTTTGTATAATTCACCTTCGGGACTCGTTTTTTACTGGACATTGAATAATGCTTTTTCATTTCTTAAAACTATAGTTCTTAAAACTAAAAATCCTAAAGCAAGCGCAGTTGGTATTTCAAGCGTTCTTGGATTTGTTTTAATTATAATCGCTTTATTAACTAAACAACAGATAGGCGAAGATTACTTTACTCTTGCTGTTGGTGCATTTGTAATTATGCAAATGCCATTGTTGTTTTACAGATTAAAGGTTGTGAGAAGCAAGAACGTTAAGAGCAACGGTAAAGTAAAAGCACTTGATGAATATAAGCCTAATTACAAGCTGTTTATAAGCTGTTCTTTGTTTATGTCCGTGTTTATAGGAGTATTCATTCCCTCGAATATAATAACATCTTCGCCGCAGGAATTTGTGTTCTTAAGAAACTTTTTGCACCCGGATTATTATATCCTGTCATCGTTTTTTATTGCATTCGGTACATTTGTGTTGTGGTGCGGAGTATTCTACTATTTCTTTGATAACAAGAAAAAAGTAGCATTCGAAAAACTAATGCTCATAATTATTTTTTGCGCATTGGTTAACTATATGTTCTTTGGTAAGCGAACAGGAACGATTAATTCGTCTTTGACATATCTTACAGCTTTTTATATTTATCCAAGTGAAGCTTTGATTAACATATCCTTATTGGGCATTATTGCCGCAATATCTCTTATATTATACAAGTTCCTTTTTACCAAGTTAAAAAGTGCAGTTATTGTTGGGTTAATTGCTTTGTTATGTGCTTCTTCATATAATATTTATAATATTAATTCTGAAATATCAAAAGTTAAAACAGAGCAAGAAAATAATATAACTGATGAATTCAAAGTGGAACTTAGTAAAAAAGGTCAAAACGTTGTGTTTATAATGCTCGATCGTGCCATGGGTGAGTATATTCCTTACATCATTAACGAAAAACCTGAAATTACAGATATGTATGACGGATTTACTTATTATTCCAATGTGATATCTTTTGGCGCTTTTACAAATTTCGCTTCGCCTGCTTTGTTTGGAGGTTATGAGTATACCCCGACTCAGTTGAATACAAGAAAAGATGAATCGCTTGGAGAAAAGCAAAACGAATCACTTTTAGTTATGCCTTCAATCTTTGATAAGAATGGGTATAACGTTACGGTTTGTAATCCTACATACGCAGGATATCAATTCGTTCCTGACTTAAGTATTTTTGACGAATACGATAATATAAAAAAGTATAATATTTCAGAAGATTTCATTGATGAAGATGTTATTAATGAAATAATTGATAATAATAAGAGGAATTTTTTTGTACATAGTTTAATGAAGTCATCTCCGATTGTTTTCCAGCCTTATCTATATTTGAAAGGTTCATATTGCATGAGCGGCGTTTTTCAAAACCGTGATGGATTGTATAAATCAAAAGGCGTAAACATTGACTTTTTATTACCGTATAGTGTATTGGAACTAATGCCTGAAAATACTTCCGTAAATGAGAATACAAATGGTAACTTTTTGTTTTTGACTAATGATACTACACATAATCCTCAGTATCTTCAAACACCTGAATATGTGATTTCTGAAAATGTGGACAATACTGATTATTATCTGCAAAATGAAGATTTATTTATTGTTGACGGAAAAAAGTTAAAAATGGAAAATGAAGATCACCTAAAACATTATCAAAGCAATATGGGAGCTTTGTTGAGACTCGGTGAGTGGTTTGAATATCTGAAAAAAGAAGGCGTTTATGATAATACGAGAATAATTATTGCTGCAGATCACGGTGCCGGATTTGATCAGATTGATGGATTTATAAAACGTAACACCGGTAATTATGTAAGAGATATTAATATAGATGACCTTGAGTATTATTTCCCGTTACTTTTGGTTAAAGATTTTAATTCGACAGGATTCACTATATCTGATGAATTTATGACAAATGCTGATGTACCTACAATTGCGTTTGAAGGCTTGATTGATAATCCGACTAACCCATTTACAGGTAACGAAATAAATAATCAAGAAAAGTACAATCATAATCAATATGTTATTGCATCAGGTTACTATAGCATATATGAAAACTATGGAAATCAATTCCTTCCTGGAAAATGGTATTCTATTCATGATAACATTTGGGATAAGAACAACTGGCAGGTTGTTGCAGAAGATGCAATACTTACTAATGATGATGTCAAATAAATATAAAAAGAGGTGTGTATGACCTTTCCGTATTATATTGAGCACATACCGTCGGTAAATGAAAATTTCAAAAACCTTTCAAGTGATGTTTTTATCTTCAAGGGTGAGAAAAATAACTATGTATACGACGTCGGCAACGGCGGTGACGCTCTGAAACGTCTTAATGAAATTGAAAACAAAATAGCGATAATATCTCATTTTCATCACGACCATATTATGAATATTGATAAGTGTAAATGGGTTGAGGTTTACGGGGGCAGGCTCACAAAAATTTGTATATTGCAGGGAACCGTAATTGAAGATGAGCTGATTATCAATGACGGAATTACTCTTCGAGCTTATTATTTGAGAAACTCTCATGCCAAGGACTTTCTTGTCCTTGAATGTGGTGATTATCTATTTCTTTCTGACAGTATTTATTGTACCGTAATTGACGGGAAGAGGGTATATAATGCAACTCTTCTTAAAGAGCAGATTGATGCGCTCGAAAAGTCTAATGCAAAGTATTTTGTAGTCAGCCACGACGATAAGCTTATTTACACAAAAAACGAAATTATAGATAAGCTTAAATCAATATATAAAAGGAGAAATCCAAAGTTGCCGTATATACCGGAAGAAGCAGAGTGTTAACTCTGCTTCTTGTTCATATATCTATTTTCATAAATCTTAATTCCGGCTATTACTATTGTAAAGCTTATAATTGCTCCTGCTGTGATGTCGCTTAGATAATGCGCTCCCATAACAAGCCTTGTAAATCCAACTGTAAAGGTGTAAACAAGCGGAAGAAAAAAGCATATTGCTGTTTTATTCTCCCATTTTTTTGATATGTACGGCAGATACATCATAAGAAAACTCATACCGGCACCTGCCGTGTGTCCGCTCGGAAACGACTTGTTGCCGTTAATTCCGTTTGGATGGTACCACGGTGTAAACGCTTCATAGTTTTGATTCTTGAGCAAATCCCGGAATCTTACTCTGCCCCAAAGGTATTTGCTGCCCTCGACAGTCGCAAGCTGAATAAGCATAATCAGTATCCCCATTATTGCTATTGTTCTTAACGGGGTTACCATTCGTTTAGGTATATGAATAAGCTTAATTGTCATAAGAATGATAATGCCAACACCGATTCCGTAAACTATGCCGTAGGCTATATTGACTCCTTCGCCGCTTGTGTGATTTTCGTTTTCAAAAAGAAAATAGCTGCTCATATGAAAGCCGAGATATGCGCTTCCTCCAAGGCAGACGACATATCCCAAAAGCTTTTCTATCGGTTTTTCACAAGTCTTTACAAGAACTGCGCCCGCAAGCGGTGCAATCAGTCTTGACGGCATCTCGCCCGTGTTTCGAAACCATATTGCAAAAGGGTTTTCGGGATTGTTAAGCGCAATATCAATTTTTAAGTCAAAAAATGCTGCGAATACCATAAGCGCACAGCAAAGCGAATAGAAAAATATTATGTATGGTTTGTAGCTTTTACTTTTCAAAATCATCACTCCCGTAAAAATAATAGCATTAATTTAAGTTTAATTCAATAATTAAAGTATTGCCTTTTTTTATAATTAAGTGTATTATATAAAAACTGAATAAATTAAAGAGGTAAGTTATGGTATATAATAATGTGCTTGAGGCAATCGGACATACTCCGATGATAAGACTTAATAAAATGACTGATGACAACAGCGCTCAGATTCTTGTTAAGTTTGAAGGACTCAATGTCGGAGGTTCAATTAAAACAAGAACTGCTTATAATATGATTTGCGACGCAGAGTCAAAAGGACTTATAAATAAGGACACTATTATTGTAGAACCTACAAGCGGTAACCAGGGAATCGGTCTTGCTCTTGTCGGCGCTGTAAGGGGATACAGAACTATTATCATTATGCCTGATTCTGTAAGTAAAGAGCGCAGAATGCTTGTAAAGCATTACGGCGCTGAGGTTATTCTTATTCATGACGCCGGCAATATAGGCGATTGTATTGAAGAGTGTCTTAACACAGCTCTTCGTATGAAAGAAGAGAATCCGAACGTGTTTATTCCTCAGCAGTTTGAAAACCCGGCAAACCCAATGGTGCACAGACATCATACAGGTCTTGAAATTCTTGAACAGGTTGCAGGTCCTATCGACGGCTTTTGCTCCGGTATCGGAACCGGCGGCACAATTACGGGCATCGGCGAAGTACTTAAAGCACAAAATCCTGATATTATAATCTGGGCGGTAGAGCCTGAAAATGCGGCAATTCTTGCAGGCGGTACTATCGGTACTCACAATCAGATGGGCATCGGTGACGGCGTAATTCCGGATATTCTGAATCAGAATATATACGAAGATATTTGTATTATATCTGATGAAGAGGCAATTCAGACCTCAAAGGATTTAGCACGCCTTGAAGGAATTATGTGCGGTATATCAAGCGGAACCAATGTTGCAGCAGCCAAAAAGCTTGCAAAAATGCTTGGCAGAGGAAAGACAGTTGTAACTGTTCTTCCAGATACAGCAGAAAGATACTTTTCAACACTTCTTTTTGAAAATGAATAGATATGATTATTAAAACGCCAAAATACTACAGAGGCTTTGAATGTATTGCAGGCGATTGTCCTGACTCCTGCTGTCAGGGGTGGGAGGTTGATGCTGACGAGGCTTCGCTGAAATATTACAAAACGCTTGACGGCGATATAAGAAAACGCATCGATTCCGTTCTTTCAAAGGATGAATTCGGCAACACAATTTTTACACTTGCCGATAAAAAGAGATGTCCCTTTCTCAATAGCTCAAATCTCTGCGATATGCATATAGCTATCGGAGGAGAGCATACCCCGTATACCTGCAGGATGTTTCCGCGTTTTATCAATTCATTTGGAGCGGTTAAGGAAATGGGTATTTCTTTTTCTTGTCCCGTTGCGTCAGATATTATGTTTTCACAAACCGAAAGGTTTACGCTTGACAGTGAGATAAATGATGAGCCGCCCGAGCTAAATGAAATTGACGGCGAACTTTATTACTTTCTTATTAGAGCTCGTGAAAAAGCTTATGACATAGTCTATGACAGAAGCATTTCAATGTCGGAAAGACTTGTTAAACTTCTCGATTTTGCGCAGGAACTTCAAGATAATGTTGAACCATATAAAGAGGGCGATAAGGATATATCCTTTTTTGATGTTTTCAATAATCCCGAGCTTATTAATAGCGAATGGGCGGAAAAAGTAAAAGACGGAAAGCTCGGTAAAATATCCGATGATTATTACAATGAAAGCATTTGCGCTTATTTCATTTTCAGATATTTTATGACCGCAGTTTTTGACTGCGACATTTTATCAAAGGTTAAGATGGCTGTCATCGGAGTTATGATTCCTGCCTGTTTCGGACAGGACAGCTGGACTATGCACCTGTGGAGCAAGGAAACCGAGCACTCCCAGTACAATATGGACAGGTATAAACTGCTGCTTAAAGATGCGAAATGCCTTAATAAAGAAGAATTAAAAAAAGCAATCACGTTAAATTAGATGCGATAACGTGATTGCTTCTTTTATTTATATATTCTTTTAATTCGCGGATTTACCATCAGAGGGGATATGTCAACCTTAGCAATATCTCCGACTTTAACATCGCTTCCCGTAACGTCGACAGCCGTGTGTGATAACCCGATTTCACCGATGACGTTATATCCTTTTCCGTTTATTATAACCTGCAGATGCTCTTTTTTAGCATATTTTTTTGCAGCTGAAAGAATACCGTGAAAATCGGCTGATTCCTTCTGCTTTGATATTCCGAAGCCGTCATAGTGACCTATGGGCACTATAGCAAGCTTAGTTTCTCTTGCAGTTGTGAAAAGGCCGTTATAACCGATTGAATATCCCTTTGGAACGGTCTTGATTTCAATAACCTCAGCCTCGAGCGAGCCGAGTCTGTTTAGTCCTGTGCTTTCTCTTGTGATAAGCCTTCCCGTAAATGCAGAGCCGATTCTTACTGCGTCGAGCTCTACGCCGTCTGCATTGAAAAGCGCAGGGGAATTTGATGCGTGTAATAAACCGATATCCTTTCCGGAATTTTTTATTTGTTCGACAGTGTCCTTAAACAACACAAGCTGCGCTTTGGTAAGCGCCGTATTAGTGAAGGCTGATGAAAAATGAGTATAGATACCGCAAAAATCAAGTCCTTCAAGGTCATAGCAGCTTATTGCTTCTTTAACCTCGCTTGGCATAAAGCCGTATCTTCCCATACCCGTGTCAATTTTCAAATGACATTTTACAGCTTTACCAAGTTTTTTTGCACATTCGCTCATAACCTTTGCGGCATTAACTGAGCCGATTGTTGCAATGCAGTTATTATTTGCGATAAGCTCAGCCTCTTCATCAATACATGTTGAGCGCATTACAAGTATATCAAGATTACCGACAACACTTCTTAATTCCTCTATGTCATCAACCTCGGTCACGGCAAATGTCTCAATACCGTTTTCTTTGAGTACGCTTGCGAACTCTTTAAGACCAAAGCCGTAGCCGTTGCCTTTTACAACGCCGATGACAGGAACTTCTGCCTTTTTCTTTACAAGTTCAATATTTTCAATAAGCTTGTCTTTTTCAATAATATATCTGCTCATCTTATTTTTTCAAGCACCTTTGTTCCGACGTTGTATAGCTTGTATACGGGCTTGTTTATTACATAATCAAACTCGCCGACAAACTCTTTCATATAGCCGCCAAAGCCGTGCTTAAACCTCCAAAGTCCGTAATGCGGGTTGTCCGGATTCTGACAATCTCCAGATATTCCGCCGAAGTCGTAAACCTTACAGCCGCATTCCATACCCCATTTTATCATTGCCCACTGAAGAGCATAGTTTGGATATACATTTCTGTGTGCGTTTGAAGATGCGCCGTATTGGTACTTCATAACGTTTTGTCCCCATTTTATTGCAAGCGTACCGGCAATGGCTTTTCCCTCATAATATGCCATATAAAGTCTTGCGTCGTCCGTCATGCAGTCGAGAATTTTTTCAAAGTATTCCTTCGGCCTTGTTGAAAAACCGTCGCGCTCACCGGTTTCAGCCATAATTCTAACGAAATCGTCAAGTGCTTCCTTACCGCAGATTTTAACTTCAACACCCTTTTTAGACGCTTTTCTTATTCTGTTACGGTAGTCCGATTTGAAGGTGAGCATAAGCTCGTCTTCGTTCATATCGTTATAGTCAAAGCAGTAAACAAATCTCGGCTGAACATTTTCAAAATCCATACATCCGGGGTTTTGCTCGATAAAACCTTTTTCGATAAGGTGATTTTTGAATTGTGTGTTTTCGATAACTATTTCAGGGTCGATTTTAATGCAGTATGCCTTGTATTCTTTGCCAAGCTCAAGCAGTCCTTCAAAAAGCTTGTCAAATGTGTCAAAGTCGTTTTCATCACACACAAACCCGCGACAGCAGTACATAAGAGAATTCTTAATTGCAGGTATTGAACGTATAAGAACACTTGCCGAGCCTTTTATTTCGCCGCTTTCGTCCTTAATCATAATGGCTTCAAAAGTCCATGCACTTTTTACCTTAGCCCATTTTGACGAATGTTGGAAAAGTCCCTTTGGATGACTTTTAATAAAGTTCTCGTATTCCTCAAGATTTTCTGCATTAACTCTAACTATCATAATACATTCTCCAATTTGTTTTGTTAATTAAATATTATATCAAATTGTAACAGCGTTGTCTATATTGACTTTTATATTAAATTACTCTATTATTATATTATAAACGAAAAAGGGGAATTTTTATGGATAAATTCAGATGGGAAGACCCTGAGGTTTTCAAAATCAATAAAGAGGACGGTCATACTATTATGATGCCGTTTGATTCGGTTGAAGATGCACTTTCAGGCGATGAATCAAAGTATAAGCAGTCGCTTAACGGTCAGTGGAAATTCTTCTGGCAAAGAGGTCTTAAAGGACAACCTGAAGGCTTCGAACTTAAGGATTTTGACGACAGCGAATGGAATGAAATAAAAGTTCCTTCTGTCTGGCAGACGCAAGGTTATTCAGTTCCGTATTATTACGCAAGCACCTTCCCGAAGGCGCTTTCAAGAAGTAAGGGCAAAATTCCGAGTATAGACCATAATATGCAGGAAATCGGTTTTTACAGAAAATCATTTACTCTTGACAAGGCGCTTGAGGGCGGTGAGCTTTTTCTGCATTTCGGTGCTGCAAAGGCTGCGCTCGAGCTTTATATTAACGGCGAGTTCGTTGGCTATTCACAGGGCTCAATGACTCCTCATGAGTTCAACGTTACAAAATATGTAAAAGGCGGAGATAACCTTGTGTGCGTAAAGCTTTATCGTTACTGCGACGGCTCATATCTTGAAGACCAGGATATGTGGTGGCTTTGCGGCATTTACAGGGACGTATATCTTTTTGCAGAGCCTAAGGTTTGCCTTCGCGATTTTTATTTCAAAACAGATTTTGATGTTGATTATAAGGATTCCACTGTAAACCTTGACATCTTTTTAGAAAACTATGACGCTTCAAAGAAAAAGGCAAAGCTTTCCGCAAAGCTTCTTACGCCGACTGAAAAAGAGATTGAAATAGGTGAGAATGAATTTAAGCTTTCAGGCGGTAAGGAAAGCATAAGCTTTGAAACGCTTGTAAAATCGCCAAAGAAATGGTCGGCTGAAACTCCTAATCTTTATACTCTCGTGATGACGCTTGAAATCGACGGCAAAATTACTTGTGTAAAAACATACAAGGTCGGCTTCAAAAAGGTTGAAATCAAGGGAGAAAAGATTTATTTCAACGGTATGCCGTTAATGATTAAAGGTGTAAACCGCCACGACTTTGATATGGACAACGGCTGGGCAGTGCCAAAGGAAAGGTATACCCAGGACTTTGACCTTATGAAGCAAAACAATATTAACGCTATTCGTACTTCTCACTATCCTAACGATCCGTATTTTTACGAGCTTTGTAATCAGTACGGCTTCTATATTATGGACGAGTGCGACGTTGAAACACACGGCGTAAGGCGTAAGGGAGTACCGGGCTCAAACCCGGTGTGGACCGGTGCCGTTGTTGACCGTATGCAGCGCATGGTGCTTCGTGATAGAAATATTCCTTGTATATTTATGTGGTCGCTCGGCAACGAAGCGGGAGACGGCGACAACTTTATGGAGATGAAGAAGGCTGCGCTTGAGCTTGACGACACAAGACAGTTTCATTATGAAGGCGACTTCAATATGACTAAAAGTGATGTCATATCTCGTATGTATCCTACTGCGGATATTATGGAAAAGCTCGGAAAAAAAGAGCCGATTACAATCTCGCTTTACGACAATATTGCTAATCAGCTTGCAGCAGATAGTAAGCCGATTACGGCGCAGATGTATGAAGGCAAGCCTGTAATTCTTTGTGAATATGCACATTCTATGGAAAATTCCCTCGGAAATTTTCAGGAGTATATGGACGACTTTGAAAAGTATGATAATATGTGCGGCGGTTTCATATGGGACTTTGTTGACCAGACACTTCATGTTGTTGACGAAGACGGCAATGATAATTATCTTTACGGTACTGACTTTGAAAAGGATGAGCCAAGAAAGAAAATTAATATTCCCGACACAACTGCCATGTCAGGCTCAAACGGATATTTCTGCGCAAACGGTATTATAGGCGCTGACCGTGTGCCGCATCCCCAGATGTCCGAGGTTAAAAAGGTATATCAGGAAATCAAGGTTGAGGAATTTGACCTTAAAGCAGGTAAGTTTAAGGTTAAAAATAAGTATCTCTTTACTAATATTTCCTCGTTCAAATGCCGCTGGGTTATAAAAGCGGAGGGCGAGGTTATTGAAAGCGGAGAATTAGATAAAATCGAGTGCGATCCGCTTTCCGAAACCTTTATAACTCTTCCGTATACGTTCGACGACCTTCCTACTGATAAAGAGGTTGTGCTGACTATATCCTTCTTCACGAAGAAAAAAACGCTTGGACTTAAGTCGAACTTTGAGCTTGCGTGGGATCAGTTTATTCTCTGCTCGCTACCTCAGCCTGACGAACCCTCAAATGACGGTGACCTTTCGTTTGAACAAAAGGGTAAGACAGTAAATATTTCAAACGATAAAATCAGCGTAACCGTATCCGACGGTAAAATCACGAGCTATATTATTGACGGCAAGGAGCTCCTTGTTTCTCCAATTATGCCGAACTATTTCAGAGCGCTTACAGATAACGATATTGACGTCTTTAACTTTGCACCGTTCGCCGCACATCTTAATCCATATTATAAGTGGCAGAAGGCGGGTAAAAAAACAAAGGCTCTTAAAACTGAGGCAAAGGCAGGAGAGGATAACACAGTCGAAATCCATATTGCCTTTTCAACACCGGGACTAAACAACTCCATTGCTACATACAAGATTTATCCTGACGGAAGAATTTATATTTACCACAGTGCTACACCAAAAGCGAATATGGTAAAATTCGGCTATACAATGGCACTTCCAAAAGATATGGAATATGTGACATGGTACGGAAGAGGTCCTGTTGCAACTTACTGCGACAGGAAGACGGGTGCAAAAATTGACGCATATAACTCAACCGTTACCGACCTTGATTATCGCTATATGCGTCCTCAGGAGTCATCTAACAGGTCGGATGTTCGCTATTTTACTATTACTGACAAGTCGGGCTTCGGTCTGAAATTCACCTCATATTTCGGAGAGCCGTTCAATTTCTCGGCTTATCATTACACAACCGACGGACTTGAAAGTGCAACGCACGTAAACAATATTCCGTATGAGGACATAACTACAGTAAATGTTGACCATATGCAGCTTGGCGTCGGAGGCGATATGCCGGGTCAGGCTTATGTGCGCGAACCGTATACAATGAAAAAAGGAATTAAGCAGGCTTATTCCTTTGTAATTGAGCCTGTAAGTAAAAAGAAGAAGTAGGTATGAATTATGAAAAGGGTATTTGCATTCATCGGTTTTTCGTGTGCAATTACCCTTTTTATTCTAAACAGCTTTGCGTATAATGCTTATCTTTACGTTTTACTTGTTTGCGTTATTCTTTTTGCTTTATCTCTTATAATTAAACCGTTAAGACAGGGGAAGGTACTGCCTACTGTATTGGGCAGCGCTGTTTTCGCCTGTCTTATTTTTACACTTACTATGAGCGGAGTTAATACTGAGCATAATGCACTTTGCGGCAAAACAGCTGCTTGCAGCTTTAAGATTATTGAGCCGTATGAAATGACGACGACCGGTAAGTATAGTTACACAGTAAAAACAGAATATATAAAATGTGAAAACTCACCGCAGAATATTAAAGTAAGACTCTTTTCTAACGACATAATAAATGCCGATTATTACGATGAAATAAATGGAGAGCTTACTTTTCTCGATTCAACGGAAAAGCCGCTGAATTCTAATGGTATGTATTCACAAGGAGTTTATATCAGCGCCGTACTTGATTCAGCCGAGGTAAAGCCCTGCCAAAGCAAACCGCCTTATTATTATGTGTTAAAGCTTAGACAACATATTAAAAGCGTGCTTGAAAATAGTTTTGAGGATCAGACCGGCGCACTTTCCTGCGCATTAATTCTCGGAGACAGGTCGCTTCTTACTGATGATACGGTGAATGACTTTATCGTTAGCGGTGCAAGTCATCTTATGGCGGTGTCGGGACTTCATATAGGTATGCTGTACCTTGCGGTATTTTATCTCTTGTATCCGCTTAAAAACAAACGGTTTTTAGGTGATATAATATGCCTTTTGGCAGTTCTGTTTTATTTGTCGCTTACAGGCTTTTCAAAATCGGCAATAAGAGCGGGTATAATGCTTTTGATAATCATTATTTCAAAAATGTCCGATAAACAGCCGGACACTCTCAACTCTCTTGGCTTTGCAAGCTTTGTAATCTGCCTTAACCCGTTTTCTGCTGCTGATGCAGGCGCCGTCCTAACCGTGCTTGCGCTTTTGGGACAGCTCGTTATTAAACCTGAATTACGTTCTGAAAAGATTAAAAGCAGGGTGCTTGGTTATATAATAAACGTATTTATTTCTACTATTTCAATATTGCTTGCAACTCTTCCTGCAATGTGGATTTATTTCGGCAGGGTAAGTCTTATTAGTTTACTTATTAATATTGTTGCTATCCCGCTTACACAGCTTGCATTATTATTCCTTTTCCTCTTTATTGTACTGTTTCATATTTCGCCCGTTATTTCATATATTCCTTATCTTGTTTCAAATTATAGTCTTAAAGCTTTATTGAGTGTTGTTCATTTCTTTTCCGAAAAACTATCAACTCTTTATATAAGCATTGATTCCTCAATCCTCGCTTTGTCGATTGCATTTGCGCTGATTTTTATAGGCGTTTCAACTATACTCTTGAAAAAGCCTGACAGGCGACTCATCGCATGGCTTAGCATAATGATTATATCAGTCGGTGGAGTTCTTAACATTTATGAAACAAAAACCACGACAACGCTTACGGTAACCTGCGACGGTGCGGTTATAGTTGAGGACGGCGGTTATGTGACGGCAGTCGGTGTTTCGTCCTCAAGGGATTTTTATCTGTATAACAGGCTTAAAACAAATTCGAAATCTGCTCTTCTTGCAGAAGGTGAGGGTGAATATGAAAACGGTAACATCAGACTTATTAACGATTCTGAAAAAAGTTATCTGTTCATTTATAATAATGTCTTTGAAATTTCACAAGACTATGTTACAATAAACAATATAAGATTAATTAGAGATATTAATCATAAATTCAGTCAAAGCGCTGATAATGTGTTTTATATCAAAAATTCGCAACAGATTTATTTAAGGAGGGTTGAAAGTGGCTAAACTTGACGAGGCAGGACTTAGAGCGCAGATAAAAAGCGGCGAATACTCAAATGCGTATTTTATCTACGGCGAAGAAAGCTATCTTAAAGAGCATTATGTTTCTCAAATTAAAAAGAAGCTTATTAATCCTGCGTTTGAGGATTTCAATCTTCATATGTATGAGGGCAAAGAGTGTCAGCTTGACGACGCTCTTAAAGATGCGCAAATACTTCCTATGATGGATGAATATAATCTTGTCATTGTCAAGGATTACCCCATAACCCGCTCTAAAAGTGACATAAAGCTTCTTGAAGAATATCTTGAAGATCTTAATGAAAGCACAGTATTTATAATGCTTTATGACGCTGTTACGCTCGACGAAAAAACTGCAACCTTCAGGAATTTAATAAAGCTTTTTGACAATTCGGGCTCTGTTGTTAATCTCCAAAAACGAACAGAGGGAGATGTAGCAAGACTTCTTGTAAGCGGCGCAAAGAAAAGGGGTTCTTCGCTTGACTTAAATAACGCAAGATATCTTATCTCTGTTTCCGGAAACGATATGAAAGTCCTTCTTAATGAGCTTGACAAGCTTTCATACTATTCACAGGGAAAAGAGATTACCAAACAGACGATTGACGAAATTGCCACAAAATGCCTTCAGGCACGAGTTTACGATGTGTCGAAGGCTGTCACTGCAGGCAATGCGGACAATGCCTATAAAGCACTTGCTACACTTTTTGAACTTAGGGAAGACCCCATTATTATTAATGCTGCAATTTCCGGCGTATATGTTGATATGTACCGTGTAAAATGTGCTAAAGCTGCAGGCAAATCATATGACGATGTTGCGGCAGTATTTAATTATAAGGGCAGGGAATTTGCACTTAAAAACGCCTCGCGTGACTGTGCAAGACTTTCGCAAGAGCAACTTAGAAATTCACTTGACGCAATTCTTGAAACCGACATAAAGCTTAAGAGCACAGGGCTTGACAGCCGTCTTTTACTTGAAGAGCTTATTTCAAAGCTCCTTCTTATAGCAAGGGGTGTAAGCTATGCTTAAAATAAAAGAAGCTGTAATAGTTGAGGGAAAGTACGACAAGATAAAGCTTTCAAACCTTATTGACGCTCTGATTATAGAAACAAACGGATTTTCTATTTATAAGGATAAGGAAAAGCTTGATTTTATTAAAAAGCTTGCTGATGAGAGAGGAGTTATTATCCTGACAGACTCCGACCACAGCGGAACTCAGATAAGAAACTATCTTGCGGATGTACTTAAAGAAAGCACTTATAAGCATATATATATCCCTGATATTTACGGCAAGGAAAGGCGCAAAGCTCAACCCTCAAAGGAGGGTAAGCTCGGAGTCGAGGGTATGAGTGACGCACTTCTTGCAGAGCTTTTTGAAAAATCAAAAGTTAACTTCTCTCTGACGGAAAATAATAACCCCGTTACAAGTTATGACCTTTACGAGCTTGGTATATCCGGAAGAGCAGATGCAAAAGAAAAAAAGAGAGCGCTTCTTAAAGCACTCTCGCTTCCCGAGGTTCTTTCAACCTCTTCGCTTTTATCTTATGTAAATTCTTCAATGACGCGGGAGGAGTTTATTACTCTTTGCCGGACTCTTTAATATATCTGATTTTACTTCTCTGCTCACTTGAGCAGGGAAGTATTTTTGTGTAACCGAGATTATAAATGTCCGTCACTCTGCATTCAAGCTCAAAAAGTCGTTTACTGTTTTCGTCAAGTGAAGATATGTCTGCATATCTGCTGACAATCGGTAAGCTTGCTTTGTTTCTCATTTCAGCCAAAAGCTTCTTGCCTTTTTCGTTGAACGCAAGGACTCTGATATATGGCGCGTCAAAGTCGTAATCCTTTGTTATTCCAAGATAAGCCCTTAATATTATACGCCTTATTCTTGAATGTGTGTAACGTTTTGTTTTGATAAGTTCATAAAGCTCATCAAGACTTTTTGCAGTTTTTACTGCGTCGACAATCCTATTCTCAAGACCTTCTGAAACGTCGTCAATCTGCCTGAAATCTTCTTCACTCATTGTCCGTAATTTGTAAAGTACGGCTTTCTCACAGTTTTTAAGAGAACATATTTCATCGCAGGAAAGACTTTTTCTTATAGCAGAGGCGCTGTATTTAAAATCTTCACTGTCATGTCCTGCGCCTATTCTTTTAACAGGTATAAAGTCAAGACTTGTGCAGGCGAGATATTCAAGTGCAAGAATGTTGTTGGGATGGTCAAGTAAATCGCTTTTAATCACATTTTTTCTCGCAATGGGGTAAGATATACCTTTTTTCATTTCCGTGCTTATTTCAGCGTTGTGTGCCTTGATTTCGCGTGAGAGACTGTAAAGTTCATTCTTGTCATCACATTCGGCACCGAATGCAAGTTTATCAACCACACCGCACGCCTCAAGAAGTCTTACTCCGTTTTGTGCAAATCTTTCAGCAGAAGCGCAGGAGTAAACGCACGGCAGCTCGATGACAAGGTCAGCGCCGTTTCTTACCGCCGTTTCGGCTCTGTCAAATTTTTCGTAAACAGAAAGTTCACCGCGTTGAACCGTATTACCGCTCATAACGCACACGACTTTATCACCGTATTTTTTTACAGTGTCTATTAAATACTTATGACCTTCGTGAAAGGGGTTAAATTCGCAGATAATTCCGATTGCCATAAAAAAATTCCTCAAAAGTCCTTGACATAATTATATATAATATATTATTATAATACTAAATAAATATAATTTATTCAATAGTTGGAGGCAATATTTTGAAAATTCTTGTAATTAACTGCGGAAGCTCATCACTCAAGTATCAGCTTATGGATATGACAGATGAGTCTGTTCTCTGCTCAGGCGCTATCGAGCGTATCGGTATGGAGATTAAAGGCGGAGAAAATAATGTCATTGTAAAAAAGAACGGCGAGAAGTTCACATACGATAAAGAGCTCCTTGACCACACAGCAGCTTTTAATGAGGTTAAATATGTCCTTTCCGAAAGCGAATATAAAGTAATTGATTCGTTTAGTGAAATTGACGCTATCGGTCACAGAGTTGTTCAGGGCGGCGACAAATATTCAAAGAGCGTTCTTATTGACGCAAAGGTTGAGTCGGATATTGAACAGCTTTCTCCTTTAGCACCGCTTCATAACCCCGCAAACCTTCAGGGTTATAGAGCGTGCAAAGCTATTGTGGGCGAAAGCGTACCTCAAGTTGCTGTTTTTGATACAGCTTTCCACAGCACAATGCCTCCAAAGGCATATATGTTTGCGGTACCATATGAGTATTATGAAAAGTATAGCGTGCGTCGTTACGGCTTCCACGGTACGTCACATAAGTTTGTTTCCCACAGAGTTGCAGACAGAATGGGTAAGAGTATAAACGAACTTAAGATTATTACATGTCATCTCGGTAACGGCTCTTCAATAGCGGCAATTGACAAGGGTAAGGTTGTTGACACCTCAATGGGCTTTACTCCTCTTGACGGCTTTATGATGGGTACCCGTTCAGGAGCTGTTGACCCGTCGGTTGTAACCTTTATTGAAAAAGAGCTCAATATTACTCCTGATGAAATGGATACTATTCTTAATAAGAAGTCTGGCGTTATGGCTGTATCAGGCGTTTCTTCAGATGACAGAGATATTTGTGCTGCTCAGGACGCAGGTAACGAAAGAGCAATCCTTGCCCACGAGATGCAGGCTTATCAGATTGTTAAGTTCATCGGTTCATATATCGCAGCAATGAACGGTGTTGATGCTATTGTATTTACCGGCGGCATTGGTGAAAACGGCGTATGGCTTCGTTCAAAGGTTTGTTCCTATCTCGGTTATATGGGCGTGAGCATTAACGAAGAACTTAATGCAAAAACTCAAAAGGGCGCTGAGGCAGAGCTTACAAATGAAAGCGACAAGGTAAGAGTATTTATTCTTGCTACAAACGAAGAGCTTTCCATCGCTCGTGACACAGCAGAAATTGTTAAATCATTATAATTTTGATAATTCATATTTACTAAATTGCAAAGGAGGAGAACTTAATGCCTGAAATCAAGTATGAAATTACAAAGCACATCGGTGTCATTTCTGAGACTGCAAGGGGCTGGACAAGAGAGGTTAACCTTATTTCTTGGAACGGTCGCGAGCCGAAGATTGATGTCAGAGACTGGTCACCTGACCACTCAAAGATGAGCAAGGGCATAACTTTCACTGTTGAGGAAGTTAAAGAGCTTAGTAAGTTAGTAGAAAAGCTTTAATAAATTTTTTAGGGCAACAATACTCTTTGTTGCCCTTGAAATTTGTTATCATAATTTAAGAATAACTAATTATTACAATTAGAGGTATATATTATGGAATGGACATCACTAAACGACTTAAGAGAAAAATATCTGTCCTTTTTTGAAAGCAAGGGACATTTAAGGCTTCCGAGCTTCTCTCTTGTGCCAAACGGGGACAAAAGCCTGCTTCTTATAAATTCGGGTATGGCTCCGATGAAAAAATATTTCACCGGTGAGGTTACGCCTCCGAGAAAACGTGTTACAACTTGTCAGAAATGTATCCGCACTCCGGATATCGAACAGGTCGGTAAGACTGACAGGCATGGTACCTTCTTTGAAATGCTCGGCAATTTTTCTTTCGGAGATTATTTCAAGGAAGAAG
>DLBD01000132.1 GCA_002494125.1 Ruminococcaceae bacterium UBA7030
ACTACGGTGAGGGTATTGAAAATAAAAAAGCCGCTGTAGTATGCGGCAACGGTAAAAATGCAGGCGACGGTTTTGTTATTGCAAAGCTTCTTTGTGATTCAGGTTGCAATGCGTCAATAGTTCTTGCCGACAGGGAGCCGACTCTTTCTGAACCGCTTATGTATTACGATGAAGCGGTTCAAAACGGCGTTGCAGTTTTCAAATTTGACGAATATGATTTTGACTGTGATATTATCGTGGACTGTATATTCGGTATTGGCTTTCACGGCGAACCGAGAGCGCCCTTTGACAGCGTATTTGACGCGGTTAATAACAGTGGTGCCGCCGTTATAAGTATTGACACTCCAAGCGGTACAGACGCTACGACAGGCGAAGCGCTTATGGCTGTAAAAGCGGATATGACAATAGCAATATCTACTCTTAAGATGGCGCATATTCTTCCGCCTGCAAACGAGTATTGCGGTAAGGTTGTAACGGTTGATATCGGGATTCCCGAGAGCTGCTACAACAAAGACTATGTAAACACGATTACGAAGTCGGACGTAAAGGCTTTCTTTGAAAAACGTGCAAAGAATTCACATAAGGGAAGCTTCGGACATCAGCTCAATATATGCGGTTCCTATCTTATGCCGGGAGCTGCAGTAATCTCTGCAAAGGCAGCGCTTCGCACAGGAGCAGGGCTTGTTAAATGCGCTTTCCCAAAATCTATTTATCCTGTAATGACATCAAATCTTACTCAGCCGATATTCAGACCGCTTTGCGAAAACGAAGAAAAAACGGTTTCAATCGGTGCGCTTAACGATATTACACAGGAGCTTGATTGGGCTGACAGCATTGTGCTTGGATGCGGACTCGGAAATAATGACGACACTCAAGTGATAACAGGGCAGGTGATTAAAACAAGCGAAGTTCCTGTTGTTCTTGACGCTGACGGAATAAACGCCGTAACTAACTTCATAGATATATTAGTGGATAAAAAAGCACCTTTGATTATTACTCCCCATCCTGCCGAAATGGCAAGGCTTATCGGTGAGGATATCAGCTATGTCCAGTCTAACAGAATTGACGTTGCCAAAGCGTTTGCAAAGGAAAACGACATCATCGTTGTTCTTAAGGGAGCAAATACAGTCGTCACCGACGGCAAAAGCGTTTTTGTAAACACCACGGGCAATCCCGGTATGGCAATGGGAGGTACCGGCGATATGCTGTCGGGTATGCTCGGTGCATTTATTGCACAAGGCATTGAGCCTCTTTGTGCTGCTCAGGCTGCTGTTTATATTCACGGACTTTGCGGCGATGTTACTGCAAGCGAACTATCACAAAGAGGTATGACTGTTGACGATATGCTTTCAATTTTAGGTGCCGTAATGTCCGAATTTGAATAAGGACTGATTTTGTGAAAAGAATAGTGCCGATAGTATTATCCCTGCTTTTTCTTACTTCCTGCACCGTAAAAGAATATACCCCGAGAATACCTGATTTGTATAAGTGCAATATCACGGTGTACTCGGGGGATTTTTCTTATGATGGCGAATTTTGTAAAAATGACTCGCTAATTAGCGTTACCGTTACATCCACTAGGGCAAGCGGTCTTGAAATGATATTTGACGGTAAGACACTAACGATGAACTACGGCGGATATGATTATCAGCTTGACGGCACAAATTTTGAAAAGACCAACTCGGCAATTCTTCTTTATCAGGCGTTTTCCTGCCTTGAAAACGGAGAAACGCAAAACGAAAAAACCGACGACGGATATGCATATACGGGCATTACAGACCTCGGTGATTTTATTCTTTTTCAAAATGACGACGAAACATTCAAAAGCCTTAAAATGAAAAATATAGATTATGAAATTATATTCAAAAATAAAACGGAGTAGTTATTGCTCCTCGCATTTACTACTCCGTTTTTTCTTACTTTAATGCACGCTCAAGCCATACAGCTCCTAAATCAAGCGCATTGAAAAGTCCGTTTTTTTCACTTTTTTTGACTATCTTATCTTTTAGTGAAACCTCAGGGTCGGTGTTGAGTAACTGAACTACAACCTTTCCCGACATTTTGATGTCCTCAATATCGTCCTCGTTATTAATGATATTAAGACAAATTACATACGGATCGCTCATATTGCCGTAGTAAATTGTGTTTCCATTTCTTACAAGCGGTCTGCCCTTATACTCGAGGAACTTTTCTTCCTTTTTAGCTGCCAAGGTAAACCCTCCTTACTTTTTATTAATCGAGATAAGACTTTACCATAGCGGCAAGCAGCTCATCTCTGTCAATTCTTCTGATAAGGCTTCTTGCGTTTTTATGGGTGGTGATGTATGTCGGGTCTTCTGAAAGAAGGTAGCCGACAATCTGGCTTGTCGGATTATAGCCCTTTTCCTTAAGAGCGTCATAAACCTCAGTCAGAGTATCCTTCATTATATCCTCTTTTTCGTCACCAATTCTGAAAGTCATTGTTTTATCAGACACGGTAAAGTCACCTCCGTTTAAGATATTACAGAATAATTATATACATAAATCTGTTAAAATACAACACCTTTTTTCAAAAATATGCGAATAATTGGACATTTGTTCTTATTTGAACATTAAAAGGCTTGACTTATTACATACTTTTGGTTTATAATCTACAAAGATATTATTTACGGCGCTGACTAAGATTCAGTAGTCGCTGTAAAACTCCTTTAAGAGAGCCGTCGGCGGTGGAAACACGGCAGGAGCGCAGCGGTGAATTTCGACTTATGAGCCTCTTTGCGAAAGCAAAGCGTATTAACTGCGTTAAGGTTTTTTAAGCGGCATATTAATTATGCAATCTGAGTGGTACCGCGGAATTTTTCGTCTCATTATAATGAGGCGTTTTTTTATTGAATTTTTAGGAGGAATTATGGAAAGTAAGATTACAAGCCTCAGGGCTAAATTTGAAGAAGAGCTTTCAAAGATTGACAATCTCGGCGAGCTTGAGAGCATCAGAGTTTCTTACCTCGGCAAAAAGGGTAGTGTAACCGATCTTCTCAAGGGTATGAGAGAGCTTTCAAACGATGAGAAAAAGGCTTTCGGTCAAAAGGTAAACGAGCTTAAGTCATCAGTTGCCGAAAGAATTGCCCAAAAGACGCAGGAGCTTAAAGAGCTTGAAGTGCAAAGAGAAATTGACTCAATGCCTGAGTTTGACATCTCAATGCCTGCCTCACTTGAGCGCGGCTCATATCATCCGATAACTCTTGTTCAGAGAGAGTGTGAGAGAATATTCAAATCAATGGGATTTACAGTTGAGGATTACAGCGAGGTTGTAACCGACTATGAATGTTTTGAATCACTCAACATTCCTAAGCACCATCCGGCAAGGGATATGCAGGACACATATTATCTTGAAAACGGACAGCTTCTTAAGTCGCAGACTTCTGCAGCACAGAACGCTATTTACAAAAAATATAAGGACGCTCTTATAAATGACGGCGTTCCGATAAAAGCAATTTTCCCCGGAAGATGCTTCAGAAATGAGGCCACCGATAACTGCCACGAAAACACCTTCTTCCAGATGGAAGGCGTAATGGTTGATAAGAATACATCAATTTCAAACCTTATCTACTTTATGAAAACAATGCTTTCAGAAGTGTTTCAGAAGGATATAAAGGTTAGACTTCGCCCGGGATTTTTCCCGTTTGTCGAACCCGGATTTGAGCTTGATATAAGCTGTCTTATCTGCGGCGGTGAGGGTTGTCCTTCTTGTAAGCACAGCGGCTGGCTTGAGCTTTGCCCCTGCGGTATGATTCACCCCGAGGTGCTTAAGGCAGGCGGCATTGACCCCGACGAGTATACAGGTTATGCCTTTGGACTTGGTCTGACAAGACTTGCAATGATGAAATATGGCATTGCAGATATTCGTGACCTCAACAGCGGTAACCTTAAGAGCATGTCACAGTTTACGGACGACGAATAAGAAGGGAGTGATCATTTATGTTTTTATCAATGAACTGGATTTCGGACTTTGTGGATTTTACAGGTCTTGACAAGTTAGAGCTTATCAGCCGTTTCTCCCTCTCAACTGCAGAGGTTGAAAATGATATTTTCTTCAAGGGCTCTGACATAAGCGGCATTGTTGTCGCAGAAATTAAATCGGTAGAAAATCATCCCGAGTCAAAGAAGCTCCATCTTCTTAAGGTCGATATCGGTGAGGATGAGCTTGTCGATGTCGTTTGCGGCGCTCCTAATGTAAGAGTAGGTATGAAAACTGCATTTGCAAAACTCGGTGCAAAAATCGGAGATGTAGAAATCACACCGAGAAAACTTGCAGGTTATACATCAAACGGTATGTGCTGCTCTGAGAAGGAAATTGGCATTTCGGATGACAACTCCGGTATTATGGATATTACCGATGATGTTGCAAACGGTACCGACCTCAAGGATGTTTATGAAATTGAAGATATCATCTTCGAGGTTGATAACAAGTCGCTTACAAACCGTCCTGACCTTTGGGGTCATTACGGTATAGCGAGGGAGTTTGCTGCCCTTGCCGGAAGAGAGCTTAAGCCGATTGAAAAGGTTGATCTTACACAGTACAGCGCTCTTCCGCAGGTTGATATGAAGATTGAAGATCCGCTTTGTCAGAGATATTCCTGCCTTCAGGTTGAAAATATTGAAAAAAGCGTAAGCCCTGTTAATATGAGAATTCGCCTTTTCTATTGCGGTATGCGTTCAATAAATCTTCTTGCCGACCTTACAAACTATCTTATGCTTGAGATGGGACAGCCGATGCACGCTTTCGATTCACGCAAGGTAGGGGAGATAAGAATTAAAAGATTTGATTCTCCTTTCACATTTACAACTCTTGACGGTGTTGAAAGGAATATTGACGAAAACACACTTATGATTTGTAACGGCAATACACCTGTTGCAATCGCAGGTATTATGGGCGGACTTGACAGCGAAATCGTTGACGATACAACAACTCTTACGCTTGAATCTGCAACCTTTGACGCAGTTTCCATTCGTAAGTCAACTGTGCGCCTTGCTCATAGAACTGACGCTTCAATGCGTTATGAAAAGTGCCTTGATCCCGAAATGACTGTTGACGCAATCGCACGTTTTGTTAAGCTTCTTACTGATATTGACGGCGGCGTTAAGGTCGTTTCATCACTCACGGACGAGCAGGCATTTAAGTATGATGCAGTAACTCTTGACTTTGATAAGGCGTTTGTAGACAGGTATACAGGCATCGAGATTGACAACGATACTATTGTCAGCACTCTTACATCGCTTGGCTTTACAGTGCGCCTTGACGGTGATAATTTCAGCGTTGATGTTCCAAGCTGGAGAGCTACTAAGGATGTAACAATTAAGGCTGATATTATTGAAGAAATCACGAGAATATACGGCTATGATAACTTTGATATTCACACTGCTGATTCTCCTCTCTATCCGGTAAGGGCAGATGAGGAAAAAACAGTTGAGGACAGAATAAAGGACCTTCTTGTAAAGCGTTTTTCTCTTCACGAGGTACACTCTTATGTTTGGGCGTATTATGATGAGTATAAGTCACTCGGTATTGAAATTGAGGATAATATCAAGCTTGTAAACGCAACAAATCCTAATATTGAAACCATACGCCGTTCAATTGTACCGACTCAGCTTTGTCAGGTTAAGTCGAATACATCATATTCAACTGATTTCGGTATCTTCGAAATAGGCAGAGTAGTTCAGGGGCTCAAGGACGATGGCCTTTGTAATGAAAAGAAAAAGCTTGCAATTACACTTTTCAGCAAAACAAAGTCAGTTGAAAAACTTTATTTCGAGCTTCGTGATATGCTTGCAGTTCTTGCTGATGATATCAAGCATAAGCCGCTTGAATATAAGGCGATTACCGCTTCTCATTCGTACGAGCACCCGAGAAATCTCAATGCCGTAATATGTGACGGAAAGCAGCTCGGCGAAATTGGAATTGTTTATCCGACGATTTCAAAGAAGATAGACAAAAAAGCAAGTATAGTGTTTGCGGAGATTGATGTTCCTACGTTTGCGGAAATTGAAAATGCAAGCATTCAGTATGAAGAGCCAAGCAAATTCCCTGCAATTGAGGTTGACCTTTCGTTTGTATCAAATAAGTTTGCGCCGATTTATGATGCTATCAAGGCTTCACAGTGCAGCCTTATTAAGAAGGTCGAGGTTGTCGATACCTATACTGACGAAACTTCAAAATCAATCACAACAAGAATTACCTTCTCACACCCTGAAAAAACTCTTACAAGGGAAGAGGTAATGGAAGTTGTTGACAGTGTAATAGCAAAACTTGATTCAATCGGAATAGCTCTTAAAAAATAAAAACAAATCCGCCCTGTAAAAACGCAGGGCGGAAAATTTTTTCAAAAAAAGCAAATTAACACTTGATAATTACTTTAAGATATGTTATAGTATCATTTGCAAAAAGCAAAAGATATATAGAGGTATAGTGTAACGGTAACACTCCGGACTCTGACTCCGTCATTTAAGGTT
>DLBD01000122.1 GCA_002494125.1 Ruminococcaceae bacterium UBA7030
GAGGTTATCGGCATACCCTGTATGGACGCACCGCGCGTAAGTGCAAAGACAGGTGAAAATGTTGAGGAAGTGCTTGAATATATTGTTAATGAAATCAAGCCGCCGCAGGGTGATGACAATAAACCGCTTAAGGCTCTAATATTTGACTCGGTGTATGATTCATACCGCGGAGTCATTGTTTATGTCCGTATTATGGACGGAAAGATTAAAGCGGGAGATACTATGCGTATGATGGCAACGGGCGCAGAGTTCAATGTTGTTGAGGTTGGTTATATGCGCGCCACTTCTATGGAAAAAGCAAATGAGCTTTGTGCCGGCGAGGTTGGTTATATAACAGCGTCAATTAAAACTGTCAGCGATGCAAGAGTCGGCGATACCGTAACCCTTGCAGCAAATCCCGCACCCGAGGCGCTTCCGGGCTATCGCAAGGTAAATCCAATGGTTTTCTGCGGAGTTTATCCTGCTGACGGCGCCGACTATGAGGCGCTTCGTGACGCACTTGAAAAGCTTCAGCTTAACGATGCCTCACTTTCATACGAGCCTGAAACATCGGGTGCGCTCGGTTTCGGTTTTCGTTGCGGCTTTCTTGGTCTTCTCCACCTTGAAATAATTGAAGAAAGGCTTGAAAGGGAGTACAATCTTGACCTTATCACCACAGTGCCGAGCGTTGTTTATAAAATATATCTTACAGACGGCACAATGGTTGAAATTGATAATCCTACAAATTATCCTGACCCTGCTTATATCGACTACTGCGAGGAGCCGTTTGCCGATGCGCATATCTATGTGCCGAGCGAATTTGTCGGTACTATTATGGATATGTGCCAGGAAAGAAGAGGCGTGTTCAAGGATATGAATTACATCACTCCTGACAGAGTTGATATTCACTATGAGCTTCCTCTTAATGAAATCATTTACGATTTCTTTGACGCTCTTAAGTCGAGAACAAGGGGATATGCATCCTTCGACTACGAAATTTCCGATTACAGAAGAAGCGAACTTTGTAAGGTCGACGTTCTTCTCAACGGAGATATAATCGACGCACTTTCATTTATTATTCACAGGGAAAAGGCATATCAGCGTGCGAGAAAAATTGCAGAGCAGCTTAAAAAACATATACCTCGTCACCTTTTTGAAATTCCTATTCAGGTTGCAATCGGCGGTAAGGTTATTGCAAGAGAAACTGTTAAGGCGCTTCGTAAGGACGTGCTTGCAAAGTGCTACGGCGGTGACGTAACGAGAAAGAAAAAGCTTCTTGAAAAGCAGAAGGAGGGTAAAAAGCGTATGCGCCAGTTTGGAACCGTAGAGGTTCCTCAGGAGGCGTTCCTCGCTGTACTCAAGCTCTCCTCCGACGATGAGTAATATAGTAGAAACTATTATTTATAATTAAAATAGAGAAAAGCCTAATTATTAGACTTTTCTCTATTTTTTGTTCATAATTTAGTTCTAAAAGTGTTTTATTTTCATTTACAATATTCAGTAAATCTTAATTTAATTTGCTTTTTCAGTTAAAAAATGTCCTGTATCATTCTTGTTGTAAAGGGAAAACCCCAAGGCGAAAGGATGAAACTTATGAAAAAGAAAAACATTAAAAAACTATTATCTATATTATGTGTTACGGCTATGGTGACAGCACTCTTCTTCGGCTGCAGTAAGGCTGAAACAAAAGAAGTTACCGCTGTATCGGCTGATGCCGGCACTGTTGCGGTTGCAACAGCAACGAGAGTAAGCGATATAATTGATGAAAACGATATGTTCTCCGACAAAGATCTTGACCCGTCGTATACAGCAAGCGAGGCTTCAACAATTACTCTTAAAGATTCTGCCTCAACCTCTGACAGCTCATTTGTAACTATTGACGGCGACACAATCACTATAACGGCAGAGGGTATTTACGAAATATCAGGCTCTCTTTCAAACGGACAGATTATTGTCGATGTCGCTGACGAAAATGCAAAGGTGCAGCTTGTATTTGACGGCGTTGATATAAACTGCGAAACAAGTGCAGCGGTTTATGTAAAGCAGGCTGACAAGGTATTTATCACACTTGCAGACGGTTCAAAGAATACGCTTTCAAACAGCTCCGATTTTGTTCAGACAGACGACAACAATGTAAACGCAGTTATTTATTCAAGGGACGACCTTACACTAAACGGAAGCGGTTCCCTTACAGTTAATGCAAAGTACGGTCACGCAATATCTTCAAAGGATGACCTTAAGCTTTGCGGCGGAACTTATGTTATAAACGCTGATGAGAAAAACGGACTTGATGCAAATGACAGCGTAAGAATTACGTCTTCAAATATAACAATTACCTCGGTAAACGATGCAATCCACGCAGATAATGACGAGGACGAAACGCAGGGCTTTGTATATATTAAGGACGGCACTGTAACTATTAATGCAGAGGATGACGGAATTCACGCAAGCGCTGCAATACTCATCAAAGACGGCACGGTTGATATTCAAAAGAGTACTGAAGGCGTTGAGGCAAGAATGATTGAGGTGCAGGGCGGCACAGTTGATGTTGTTGCAAGCGATGACGGTTTTAACGCTTCAAGCGGAAGTTCTACAACATCAACTACAACTACTACCGACCAAACGGCAGTTTCAACGAACAGCACCGAAACAGAAGTAATTGAAACGGCGTATGGTGCCGAAAGACCTGATATGTCAAGCGAAATGCCAAGCGGCGAAGCACCGTCAGGCAATATGCAGCAGGGTGATATGGCAGGCGGCGGAATGATGGATACCGACTCAAGCTGCTACCTCCTTATTTCCGGCGGAGTTGTAACGGTAAATGCAGATGGTGACGGACTTGACTCAAACGGCTATATGTATATAGCAGGTGGTTATACGGTTGTTTACGGTCCTACAAATTCGGGAAACGGCGCACTTGATTCAGGTGTATCTATCGAAGTTTCAGGCGGTACCGTTATCGCACTCGGCGCTTCCGGTATGGCTGAAGGCTTTTCAGACAGCTCAACACAGGGAGCAATCCTTTGCAATAGCGTAAGCGGTAGCAAGGGCGACACAGTAACGCTAACAGATTCAAACGGCAACGAGATTATAAGCATTGAATCGCTTAAAAGCTTTGGCTCAGTTGCAATAAGTACACCTGACATAACACAGGGCAGCACTTATACAATATCAGCAGGAAGCACGTCGGCAGATATTGAAATGTCATCACTTGTTTATACCGACTCACAGGGTAATATGATGGGCGGCGGTATGCAGGGCGGCCGTGGATTTTAATAATAACAAACTATAGTTTGTTTTTATATAATTTTTCTTCCCCCAAATAAAAAAACGAAAGCACCGACTCCTATGAGTCGGTGCTTTCGCTTTTATATTGAATTTTCTTCAACCCATACTCGGTATTTATCCTGAATATGAAACAGGAAAAGCTGGGCGATGGTAATTCCGAAGTAAACGTAAACTGCTCCAAGCGAAAGAAGAATGAAAATATCAAACGGTACTATGGAAAGTGCCATAATGATAATGTTAAAGATAAGTGCAATAATTTCAAATATCAGAAATATTCCGCTTGAAATACACATTGGTAGCGGTGAGAATTTCTTTTTTAGGTAGAATATAAACGCAAACACAAGTACGACTATCATTGATACTGCAACGATAAGTCTTATCGTAAGCGCCATAATAATGTACCAGTCGTGAGGAAGGCTTACGCCGGCAAGAAGCGTTTTGATCAGCCAAACTATACCGAGTATGTTATATACGAGTTCAAAAACCATAAACGTACTCAGCGAGATCAAAGTGAGCTTCTTGTCAAGCTTTCCGCTAATTGCAAAAAAGAGCATAGCGGCGAACATTACAGTAAACACAACGTCAATAACCGTCTTAAAGCCGTATTGATGACCGGTCACAAAATCATTTACAGCACTTGCAAGATAGTATGCAAGAAGAATTGAATACATAACAATTCCCGTGATTTTAAGCGGAAGCTTTGACGGCCTTTTCATCTTCTTTTCGGGCTTAACTGCTTTAATTGTAAGAACCGGCTTTTCGCCCTGGGGTATCTCACTTTCCTGAGAGTAAAGACTCGGGACATATACATTTGGTACCACACTTTCACAGTGCGGGCATTTTTCCGTTCTTTCCTCTATTTCCTTGCCGCATTTTTGACAGTACATATTTTTCTCCTCTATTCGTCCTGCATATCGTTTTCGGGAAACTTTATAACCTTGTTATCATCCGGGATAAACTTTCCCTGAATATTCCATTTGCCTGTAATACCCTTTGCTTTTGCGCCGAGATTAAAATGAAGCTGCGCAATGCCGAATTCGATGCTTTTGTCCGAATACGGCTCATCAACATATGCTGAAATAATACCGTTTTCATATTTGAAATGGATTGCTCTTCTGTTTGCGTCGCTCGGTGCTTTTTCAACAAGCTTCATCGCATATGCGTATTCCTCGGGAAGCTTTGCGTCTGACACTTCAAACATTTTTTGGTAAGGTTTGTTCTGATTGTGTGCCATATTGTAAAGAGTCTTTTCTTTAAGGCTGAGCTTATCCTTAACGTATCCGATTGCGATAATCCCGTAAAGTCTTGTCGTTTTTGGTATTTTAATAATTGAAAGCACCTTGTTTTCGTCATAGGTACCTGTAACCCAGCAGGTGCCGAGTCCGTGATGAACGCACTGAAGCACAATGCTTTCACCCCAGTAGCCGCAGCTTATTCTGGTCTTTTCGCTGTCGTCACCGCATACCGCTATTGCGCAAAATTTTCCCGAAAGGGTTTTTGAAGCCGATGAGCAGTCGTCAATAAATATAAACTGAGCGCCCTCCTGTTTATTATTTATAATATCAACAAGCTCTTTTAATACAGCCCTTGTTTCCTCATCGGGAAGGCGTGGACGAAACGTGCGCCTTGATGTTCGATTTTCTATTGCAGTAATATATTCCTGATTTGTCATAGAAGTACATCCCGTTTAATTGATATGAATGTATTATACCATAATTATATATCAAACTCAACATTGTAATTCTTAATCCAGACATATATCTGATAGATATATGCAAGTACCTGCGGCGCTCTCATAAGCTGACCGTAATAAGGCTCTGTCATCGAATCGGGATTTTCAATAAGCGCTTCTATAGCCATAGGATTTATAAATTCGCTAAGAGCACAGTTCTTGTCATATATTGCTTTTCTTGCAAGCTCGCTTACAAGTGCAAAGTATACCGGGTTGTGCGTTTTTGGATAAGGGCTCTTTTTTCGCCAAACAATCTCCTTCGGCAGTTCCTTTTCGAAAGCCTTTCGCAGAATTCCTTTCTCCCTGCCGTCATATGCCTTTATGCTCCACGGCATATTGTATGCGTATTCAACGAGCCGCCAATCGCAAAACGGAACTCTTACCTCAAGCGATGCCTCCATACTCATAACATCTTTTCTGTAGAGAAGGGTTTGCATAAACCAGTTGAGATTGAGAACAAACATCTCCTTCATTCTTTTTTCAAGGGGAGAGTCACTTTCGAGATATGAGGTGCTTTTTACCGTTTTATCATATGCATTTTGAAGATATTCCTCTCCGCTTTTGAGAAAACCGTCCTTAAGAATACTGCGCTTTACGTCTGTGCTTCTTGACCATGGAAAACATTCTTCAAAAAGAATTTCCTTTCTGTGATACCAGGGATATCCGCCGAATATTTCGTCGGCACATTCACCTGAAAGGCATACTGTGAAATTCTTTTTAACCTCTCTGCAGAAAAGAAGAAGGGAAGAGTCAATGTCAGCGAAAGCCGGAACCCCCCTTGCAACTGCAGCATCATAAAGGGCTTTTGCAACCTCACTGTTATCAAGTATTATGTTATGGTGGTTTGAGCCGATAGCACCGGAAATAAGAGAAATATAATCCGAATCCTTGTTTGGCTGGAAGAGG
Source organism: Ruminococcaceae bacterium UBA7030 (assembly GCA_002494125.1). Classification (GTDB taxonomy): domain Bacteria; phylum Bacillota; class Clostridia; order Oscillospirales; family Acutalibacteraceae; genus Eubacterium_R. The sequence goes on from DLBD01000122.1 coordinate 5,906, forward strand.
CTTTTTTCGAAATACTTGTCGTTGTCGGTATAATCAACTGAATATGTGTCAAGTACCTTTCCTCTTTTTCTGTATTCATCGCTCGCAAGCTTTGAAATGATTGAGGAATCAAGACCGCCGCTTAAAAACGTCGCAAGCGGCGCATCTGATATAAGCTGTCTTTTAATAGCGTCGCTTACAAGAAAATGTGTGTGTTCAAGCGCTTCGCTTTCGTTTTCCTCAAACTCTTTTGCCTCGAGCGACCAGTATCGTTTAATCTCAAATCTGTTGCCTTTTACAGTCATCGTACATGCAGGAGCAAGCTCGCTTATATCTCTGAAAATTCCCGTACCTATTGATTTTGCAGGGCCGAGCATAAATATTTCGTTAAGTCCGTTTTCGTCAACGACAGGCTTTATCTGCGGTATGCACAAAAGCGTCTGAATTCTGCTGGCAAATGCAAAAAGACCGCTCTTCTTTGCGTAATATAACGGCTTTACGCCGATTCTGTCTCGACAAAGGAAAAGCTCGTTATTTTCTTTGTTCATAATGGCGTAAGCAAAAATGCCGTTAAGCTTTTTCGGACTTTCATTGCCCCACTTGTCATACGCCTTAAGAACAACTTCAGTGTCACAATGTGTGTTAAACTTATATCCGTATGCTTCAAGCTCGCGTCGTATTTCCTGAGTGTTGTAAAGCTCGCCGTTATAAACGATCACATATTTTCCGAAATGCATAGGTTGTGCACCGTTTTCAATGTCTATTACTGCAAGGCGTCTGTGAATAAGCGCAGCGCTTTGTGTTATATACTCTCCTTTACCGTCCGGCCCTCTGAGTTTTAGTGTTGCGCTCATTTTCTCAATAAGTTTTTTCTCGCTTCTCAAATCTGTTTTGTCTGTAAGTATTCCTGCGATACCGCACATAAAAATCACCTCGTATCTATTATATGCATTAATCTATATATTGTGTATTTGTCATAATATCTAAAAACAAAGCCACAATATATCGAAATTTGTTGAAATATACAATTTTATGAAAAATCGTATTTTTTTGTTGGAA
>DLBD01000140.1 GCA_002494125.1 Ruminococcaceae bacterium UBA7030
ATCCTTCGTTATTGCACCTCGCCTAAAGAAAGAATTGCTTTATTTTTTTATATGTGTTATTATAACTTATATATTATTTATAAAATGGTGAATATTATGTATAAAATTGCAAGATTTGAAAAGGTATCGTTTGAACAGTTTGAAAAGGACTGGCTCAAGGCATTTCCGGAAACTGAAAATGTCAAAGAAATCTATGACTCTATAAAACTTCCTAAAAGAGCAACCTCAGGCTCTGCGGGATATGACTTTTATGCACCTGCAAGGATATGCTTTGAAAAGGGAAAGTCAACCCTTGTGCCGACCGGTATACGCTCTTATATTGAGGAGGGCTGGGTGCTTTCTGTTTATCCGCGTTCAGGGCTCGGCTTTAAGCACAGATGCCAGCTTGATAACACCGTAGGCATTATTGACTCGGATTATTATAACTCCTCAAACGAGGGACATATTATGATAAAAATCAGCTGTGACGCACATGATGACGGCCACAAGGCAGAGGTCGATGCGCATGACGGCTTTGCCCAGGGAATATTCACTCAGTTTGGTATTACTTATGACGACAGCACCGATGGTGTAAGGGACGGCGGTTTTGGCTCGACAACAAAAAAGTAGTTTACTGAAAAAACCGTTCATTGTTTGTATTATTGCGGTATTCTGTTGTGCGTTATGGGGCAGTGCCTTTCCTGTTATTAAAATCGGTTATGAGCATTTTAATATTGAAGCAGCCGATTATGCCTCGCAAATACTTTTTGCAGGTGTGCGCTTTACTCTTGCAGGTGTGCTTACTGTCTTTTTTGCAAGCGTGGCAGGAAGAAAAATACTTATACCAAAAAAAGAAAACACGTGTAAAATATTTATCCTCTCACTTTTTCAGACTGTGCTGCAGTATATATTTTTCTATGTCGGTCTTGCCAGAACAAGCGGCGCAAAAAGCTCAATACTTGACAGCATGAGCGTTTTCTTTTCAGTACTTATCGTGACGCTTATACTTAAAACGGAACGTTTTACAGTTAAAAAAGCTATTGGATGTCTGCTCGGTTTTGCAGGAGTTGTAATTATTAATCTTACGACCTCGTCATTCGGCACAGGCTTTAGCTTTTTCGGCGAAGGATTTATTCTTCTTTCTGCGCTGTCGTATTCGGTTTCGTCCGTATTGATAAAACGCTTTTCACAAAGTGAGAATCCTGTTATCTTAAGCGGTTATCAGTTTGCGCTCGGAGGTGTTATTCTCACCGCTTTCGGCTTAATACTCGGAGGAAAGCTTACAACAATTTCCGCAGTCGGTGTTATGATAATACTTTATCTTTCGCTGCTGTCAGCTCTGGCATATACGCTTTGGAGTCTTATTCTTAAGTATAACGAGGTATCGTCCGTTACGGTTTATTCGTTTATGATACCTGTTTTCGGCTGTATTCTTTCAGCACTTATGCTTAAAGAAAGTCTGAGCACTTCGCTTTTTGTGAAAATCATGGCACTTCTACTTGTATCAACAGGAATTTTCCTTGTTAATAAAAAAGAAAAACTGAAATCGGAGAATAGTTATGAAAGCTAAAATGACACTCGCCAAGGAATTTCGTATCGGCGACATCGACAAACGAATTTACGGTTCATTTATCGAGCATCTCGGCAGAGCAGTTTATTCGGGCATTTACGAGCCGGATCATCCGACTGCCGACGAGGACGGCTTTCGAGGTGATGTTATTAAGCTTGTAAAAGAGCTTAACGTTCCTATAGTCCGTTACCCGGGAGGAAACTTTGTTTCGGGATATAACTGGGAGGATGGAGTAGGTCCGGTTGAAAACAGACCGAAACGCCTTGATCTTGCCTGGGGAACTACCGAGCCTAACACCTTCGGAACAAACGAATTTATGAAGTGGTGTAAAAAGGCCGACACCGAGTGTATGATGGCTGTGAACCTCGGAACAAGAGGTGCCGACGAGGCAAGAAATCTTGTTGAATATACTAACCATAAGGGCAATTCCTATTGGTCTGATTTAAGAAAATCGCACGGCTATGAAAAACCGTGGGACATTAAACTCTGGTGCCTTGGAAACGAAATGGACGGCGCCTGGCAGATGGGCGCTAAAACTGCTGTCGAATACGGCAGACTTGCAAACGAAGCTTCAAAGCTCATGAAATGGACTGACGGCAGTATTGAAACCGTTCTTTGCGGTTCGTCAAGCCGCAATTCAAAAACCTTTGGTGAGTGGGAGGCGACGTCGCTCGACCTTGCGTATGACAGTGTGGACTATGTTTCGCTCCACCAGTATTACGGTAACCATGATGATGACACTATGTCATACCTTGCAAGAACTCTTGAGCTTGACGACTTCATTCACACCGTTATTTGTGTGTGCGATTATCTTAAGGGTAAGAGAAGAACAAATAAAACAATCAACCTTTCCTTCGACGAGTGGAATGTATGGTACCATTCAGATAACGCTCCTTATGAGCGATGGAGCTATGCACCGCCAAGGCTTGAGGATATTTATAATTTTGAAGACGCTCTTCTTGTCGGCTCAATGATGATAACTTTTCTTCGTCATTGCGACAGAATTAAGATTGCATGCCTTGCCCAGCTTGTAAATGTTATAGCTCCTATCTTTACCCAAAAAGGCGGCGGAGTGTTCAAACAAACTATCTTTTATCCGTTTGAGCATATGAGTAATTTCGGCAGGGGAGCAGCACTTAATCCTATTCTCACCTGTGATAAGTATGACTGCAAGGCGTTTACAGATGTTCCTTATCTTGAAAGCATCGCCACATATGATGAGGAAAATGAAGAAATGACAATCTTCTGTGTAAATAAATCAATGGAAGAAAGCGCAGTTATGAGCGTAAAGCTTCTTGACTTTGACGGATATAAGCCTGTAGAGTTTATCTCTATGGACGGATATAAAAAGGGTGATATAAACGGATTTGAAAACCCGTTTGTAAAGCCGCATAAAAATGATATTCCTGCTATTGACGGCGGCGAAATCATATTTGAAATGAAGCCGTTTAGTTGGAACGTATTAAGACTGAAAAAATAATTTTACGGAGGAAGAATTATGACAACACCACAAATTATGATTATGCTTGTAATTGCCATTTATCTTGGTATGATGGTGATTATCGGCGCAATCTATTCAAAACAGACTAATAATGTAGGCGACTTCTACCTCGGCGGAAGAAGGCTTGGCCCTCTCGTTACCGCGATGAGTGCAGAGGCGTCCGATATGTCAAGCTATCTCCTTATGGGACTTCCGGGACTTGCATATCTTACTGGTATTGCAGATGTTGGATGGACTGTTATAGGACTTGCAACAGGTACATACCTCAACTGGCTTTTTGTTGCTAAAAAGCTTCGTAACTATTCCGCGCACTGCGAGGCTATAACGCTTCCTGAATTTTTCTCAAAAAGATACAGAGAAAAGAGTCATGTGTTAATGGCTATAGCTGCTATTATGATTGTTATTTTCTTTATTCCTTATACGGGTTCGGGCTTTGCTGCCTGCGGAAAGCTTTTCGGTACACTCTTTGGTATAGACTATCATATCGCAATGATTGTATCGGCTATTATCATTGTCGGCTATACCTCGCTCGGTGGTTTCAATGCAGCGTCAATGACTGACCTTATTCAGTCAATTATTATGACAATTGCACTGATCATTGTGCTTGTTTTCGGAGTTAAGCAGGCAGGCGGTGTTGAGAGCGTTGTGAATAATGCTCAACAGTTTAACGGCTATCTCAATATGTTCCAGACGCACGACCCGGCAACAAATACGTCAAGTCCGTATACTCTGTTTACTATCTGTTCAACTCTTGCATGGGGACTTGGATATTTCGGTATGCCGCATATTCTCTTAAGATTTATGGCTATTGAAGATCCCAAAAAGGTAAAAACGTCAAGAAGAGTTGCTTCCGTATGGGTTGTGATTTCAATGGCAATCGCTGTTTTGATCGGCATTGTAGGAAAGGCTATGGTATCAAACGGAGTTATTGACGCTCTTCCTGAAAACCAGCACGAAACTATCATTGTTGTTATTTCTAATTTCCTTGCGTCAAACTTCGGCGTATTTGCCGCTATTATTGCAGGCGTTATCCTTTCCGGTATTCTTGCATCAACAATGTCAACTGCTGACAGCCAGCTCCTTGCTGCTTCATCAGCCGTTTCTGAAAATATTTTCGGCGGTCTTTTCGGAATTAAGCTTAAGGAAAAAACAGAAGTAATAATTGCGAGAACAGTTCTTATTGTTATTGCAATCATCGGTGTTTTCATTGCATGGAATCCGGATTCATCAATCTTTAAGATTGTATCGTTTGCCTGGGCAGGCTTCGGTGCTGTATTCGGTCCTGTAATGCTTCTTGCACTTTTCTGGAAGCGTTCAAATAAGTACGGCGCAATAGCAGGTATGCTTACAGGCGGAATTATGGTATTTGTTTGGAAGTTTATTATTGCTGTAAATGTTCCGGCACTTGCTGTTTATGAGCTTCTTCCCGCATTTGTAATTGCAATAGTTGTTAATATTGTTGTTTCTCTTATAACTCCTGCACCTGAAAAGGAAATCACAGACGAGTTTGAAGAGGTTAAAAAGCTTAATAAAGAAATGAGATAATTAATAAACGGGCGGTCATCCGCCCGTATTCTGTATCGGTGAAATATGAAAAAATATCTTGAGATAGGGAAAATTAATAATACGCACGGCGTAAGGGGCGAAATGAAGCTTCAACTCTGGTGCGACGGCATAGACTACCTTAAACAGTTAAAACGCCTTTATCTTGACTCTGAAGGTAAAAAGGAGGTCAAGCTTATTTCTGCAAGAGAACAAAAAAATCTTGCGATAATTAAGCTTGAGGGAATTGACTCAATCGAAAAAGCAGAGGAGCTTAAGGGCAAGGTGCTTTATTGCGACAGAGAAGACGCAGTAATTGAGGACGGCGCAAATTATATCGCCGACCTTATCGGCTGCTATGTCGTTGATATTGATACCGAAGAGGAGTACGGCAGAGTTGTTGATGTAGTCAATTACGGCTCGTGTGATATTTATGATATTGAATCGTGGGGAAAGCATACGCTTATCCCTGCAATAGAAGATGTAGTCAAGGAAATCAACACCGAATATCAGGTAATAAAGATTAAGAGAATGAAGGGCTTATTTGATGAGGATTGATATACTTACACTCTTTCCCGAAATGTGCGAAAGCGTTTTGTCAGAGTCAATTATCGGCAGAGCAAGACAGGGCGGAAAGGTTGATATAAACTGTATTGATATAAGAAACTACACACTTGATAAACACAGGCGTGTTGATGATAAGCCCTATGGCGGAGGTATGGGCATGGTTATGGCGCCGCAGCCAATATACGACTGCTTTACGGCGCTATGCGATGATATTGGCGTTAAGCCGCATCTTATCTATATGACGCCGCAGGGAAAAACTCTTACTCAGGAAAGAGTTAAGGAACTTTCAAAACTTGAAAATATTGCAATTCTTTGCGGTCACTATGAGGGCGTTGATGAAAGGGTAATTGAAGCCCTTGAGCCTGAGGAAATATCAATAGGCGATTATGTACTGACGGGCGGAGAGCTTCCTGCGCTTATTGTCGCCGATTCTGTTTCAAGAATGCTTCCCGGTGTATTAAGCGATGACGAATGTTTTGAGGAGGAAAGTCATTTTAATTCACTTCTCGAATATCCTCAGTACACTCATCCGTCGCAATGGCAGGGAAGGCAGGTGCCGGAAATTCTCCTTTCCGGTCATCACGCTAAGGTTGAAGAGTGGCGTCGCCAAAGGTCGCTTGAACGTACTTTTGAACGCCGCCCCGATATGCTCGAAAAAGCAGATTTAACAGACGAAGACAAGGCGTATTTGTCGAATATCCAAACTAAACAAAAAAATATGTGAATATTGCACAAATTACACTGTTTTTTTTTAGTTGCAATTAACAAGTCAAACGAACTTTAATTTAACGTGTTGACCGATTTGATTTTAGTGATATAATAGTACAGAAAAAGAAATATTTAATTAACTTAATTAATATATCTAATTTAATGAATGAGAGGTTTTTATTATGTTCGTTAAAGATGTAAAGGTAGAAAATCAGGTTGGTCTTCATGCTCGTCCGGCAACATTCTTTATCCAGAAGGCAAACGAGTTTAAGTCATCAATCTGGGTTGAGAAGGAAGAAAGAAGAGTTAACGCAAAAAGCCTTTTAGGTGTGCTTTCACTCGGCATTATGGGTGGCACAGATATCAGAATAATTGCTGACGGAGCTGACGAAGAGGAGGCTGTTCAGGGTCTTGTATCTCTTGTAAAGTCAGGTTTCACAGAGTAATTTCAGGATGTACATAAGCACAGCGTTTGCTGTGCTTTATTTTTTTCTCAAGGATAATAATATAAAAGGGAGGTGAGCGCTTTGACAGAAAAGGAATTAAGGAAGAAAGCAATGGCTCTTCCGCTTCAGCCCGGCGTATATATAATGAAAAATAAAGATAAAAAAATTATATATATCGGCAAGGCTAAAAAGCTGAAAAACAGAGTTTCACAGTATTTTGGCTCTCATACAAACCACAGTCTCAAGGTTTATCGTATGACTCAGAATGTGGATGATTTTGACTATATCCTCTGTGACAGCGAGTTTGAAGCGCTCATTCTTGAAGCCTCGCTTATAAAACAGCACCAACCGAAATATAACATTCTTCTTAAGGATGACAAGGGATATCACTATATTAAAATCACAAAGGGTGAATTTCCGAAAATACGGGAGTGTAAGCGTATAGATGACGATGGTGCAACCTATATCGGACCATACACCTCAAACTTTTCCGTAAAGCAGGCTGTCGATGAAACCTTGAGAATTTTCAAACTTCCGAGGTGTAATAAGCAGTTTCCGAGGGATTATAATAAAAGTCGACCTTGTCTTAACGGATTTATGGGTATTTGCTCTTCACCCTGTGCGGGAAAGATTACACCGGAGCAATATCGAGAAAGCATAGACGGTGCAATTTCCTTTCTCAAAGGCGGAAGCGTTAAAGCGGTTAAAGAAATGCAGGAGCAGATGCTTGAATACTCCGAAAACCTTCAGTTTGAGGAGGCGGCAAAGCTTCGTGACAGAATAAAGGCAATTAAAAACCTTGAAGAAAAGCAGAAGGTTGTTTCCATAAATGTTCCTGAAGAGGATGTTTTTGCTCTTGTAAACGCTAACAAAAAGGCTTGCTTCGAGGTGATTCGTTTTGAACACGGAAAGCTTACGGATTCTGAATACTGGATAATTGATGCGGTTGATAATCTTTCGCAGTCGCGCTTCGAGCTTATCGAAAGATATTATTCAATGAGAGACAGAATTCCTGCAAGAATTGCCATTGACGGCGATATTGAGGACGAGGAGCTTCTTAAACAGTACCTCGAAAGCAAGAGAGGAAAGAAGCTTGAATTTATCCATCCGCAAAAAGGTGAGCACCTTTCAATTGTAAATCTGTGTATCAAGAATGCTAATGAGCATCTTGCCCAGCAGCAAAACCGACTTGGTAAGGAACTGGCAACTCTGGAGGAACTTCGTTCTCTATTGGGGCTTGAAAAAATACCGGAGTATATTGAGTCCTACGATATTTCTCATACTTTCGGCGCCGATAATGTTGCCGGTATGATAGTCTTTCATAACGGGCGGCCTATGAAAAGCGCCTACAAGCGTTTTTCAATAAAAGGCTTTGATGGGCAAAACGATGTCGGCTCAATGAACGAGGTGCTGACAAGGAGGTTTAATCATTATTATAATGATGAGGAGGGAAGTACCTTCAAAATTCTTCCCGACCTTATTCTTCTTGACGGTGGCGAGCCTCAGGTTAACGCTGTGCTTCCCGTAATTCGCGGTATGGGGCTTGAGGTGCCGGTTTTCGGTATGGTTAAGGATAACAAACACAGAACACGTGCAATCGCCTTAAACGGCGGAGAAATTGAGATTAATTCGCATCGCCAGGTGTTCACTCTTGTTTCGAATATACAGGAGGAGGTTCACCGCTTTGCGATAACCTACCACCATAAAAAGCACACTAAAAGCACACTTAAGACCTCGCTTACCAATATAAACGGAATCGGAGATGCTAAAGCGAAAGCACTTCTTAAGCATTTCAAAACAATATCAGCAATTAAAGAGGCAAGTGAGGAGGAGCTTTCACAGGTTAACGGAATTTCAACGGCAAACGCAAATGATATTTTTAATTTTTATCATAATTAGCCTTGACTATTATTTGCCGAATTTGTATAATAAACTGTAAGAGTTTAACTGCGGAGTTTCTCCGTATTCACAGTAAACTCAGGGATGAAACAAGATGATGCGTGTTATAACCGGTTCGGCAAGAGGAAGACGACTTGAAACTCTTGTCGGCGATGATGTTACAAGACCAACAACCGAATCGACGAAAGAAGCGGTTTTTTCCATGCTTCAGTTTGAGCTTGAAGACAGAAAGGTGCTTGACCTTTTTGCAGGTTCGGGGCAGCTCGGTATAGAAGCGCTTTCAAGAGGCGCAAGGCATTGTACATTTGTTGAAAACAATAAAGCCGCATTAAGAATAACACAAAACAATGTTAAGCATTGCGGTTTTGACGATGCTTCAAAATGTGTGCTTTCTGACGCGTATTCCTTCTTGATGAGAAAAGAAAGTTTTGATATTGCTTTTCTTGATCCTCCATATAATAAAGGCCTGATTAAAAAATGTTTGCCTGTTCTTATCCCGTTTATGAGTGATGAAGGCATTATCGTCTGTGAGTATTCCGTAGGAGAGGATATGCCTGAAAGACTTGATGGCTGGTATGCCGACAGGGTAAGGCGTTACGGTAAAACTATGATAAGCCTTTACAGAAAGGAGCTGCAGGATGAAAATTGCGATATGTCCGGGAAGCTTTGACCCAATAACTCTCGGTCATCTCGATATTATCGAAAGGGCGACAGAGCTTTTTGACAGAGTTATAATTCTTGTTATGAGCAACAGCGCAAAGCAGTCTGCCTTTACGGTTGAGGAACGAATAGAGCTTATAAAAAAATGTATAAAAAACGAAAAGATCGAGGTTGATACCTTTGACGGACTTCTCATTGATTATGCGAAGAAAAGCGGTGCTGCCGCTATTGTAAAGGGACTTCGTGCCGTGTCGGATTTTGATTACGAATTCCAGCAGGCACTTATTAATAAAAGTCTGTATCCGAAAACTGAAACGGTTTTTCTTCCCGCTAAGGGTGAAAATATGTTTCTCTCCTCGAGTATGGTTAAAGAGATTTGCCGTCTTAACGGCGATATTTCACCCTATGTTCCCGAGGAAATAACAAATGATATTTATTTAAGGTGTAAAGGAGATAAATGAAATGACAAATACTGATATTTTACTTGAGGATTTAGAGGACGTACTCGACGACGCAACTTCCATTCCGCTTAGCAAAAAGTTTGCAGTTGACGTGGACAAGATTAAGACTATTATTGAAGATATTCGTCTTAACACACCTCAGGAGATTAAGCAGGCAAAGGCCATCGTTGATTCAAGAAACAGCGTAATTGAAGAGGCTAATAAGCAGGCAGCTGATATTATCGCAAAGGCTCAGGAGCAGGCAAGAGAGATGGTTGCAAGAGATCAGATTACTCAGGCTGCACAGGCTGAAGCTGCAAGCATTATGGCAAAAGCTAAGGAGCAGGGCGACCAGTATATTATCGACGCTCAGAATCAGGCTGCTGAAATCCTTTCAACTAAGACTAACGAGGCAAACGAGCTTGTTACAAACGCTCAGAACGAGTCACGTGCAGTTCTTACAGCAGTTAATAACTATGCTGATGAAACACTCCTTTCAATCGACGACTCACTTTATAAGGCTCTTTCGGATGTAAGAAGAATAAGAAACGGTCTTATGAACAGCCGCAACAAGAAAAAAGACTAATTATAATAGCAAAACAAAAGCGTATCTCAAAAGAGATACGCTTTTTTCTTATCTTATTTTACGTTTACGGCTATTGTATCACTCCATGGGAGATAGATGTCGTCACGAACATTGTTTTCATTAAACGCCTTTCTGTAAGCCCTTACCTTGACATAGTAGGTTCTTCCGCTTTGCGCAGTTGAAAGGTCATATTCTGTTTTGTAAGCGTAACCGCTTGTCTTCATAAGGAAGTTAGATGAAAAGTCCTTTGTTGTTGACCACATAATCTGATAGCCTGAATTCTGAATTGGAGGTTTGTTCCAAACAAGATGAATTGATTTTGTTGAAGGTGATGTTACCGATGTAAGCTTAACCACTGTATCACTTGTTTTATATGATACCTCAAGCGCGCCGCTTGCATCAAAAATGTATGTAGTGCCGTTTAAGTCAAGCTGCTTTGTTGCCATAGCGCCGCTGCTTGTAAGATAGTATTTTTTGCCGTCAAGCTCAAGCCATCCCGTCTGCATAATACCGTCTGAATTCATATAGTATTTGCTTGATTTAACTGTTCTCCAGCCTGTTGCCATAGCGCCGTCAGGCGAGTCAAAGTAGTACCAGTTGTTTTTATATAATAACCAGCCTGTTCTTGCCGAACCATTAGGATTAAAGTAATACCATTTGTCCTTATAAAGAAGCCAGCTCGATGTTCTGAGCGTTCCGTCTTCGTGGAAGTAGAACCATCTGTCGCTGTTCCAGAGCCAACCCGTACGCATTGTACCCGAGTCGTTAAAGAAGTATCGGTGATTGTCAATATCTGCCCAGCCTATTGTCATAGCGCCGCTTGTACCGAAATAGTACCAGTTGCCTGAACGCTGCTCCCAGCCTGTCTTCATTGCTCCGGATGAATCAAAGGAATACCACTTGTTGTTGATTCTGTACCAGTTTACTCTCATATTACCGCTGGTATCAAAATAATACCAGTTGTTTTTATAGAGTAACCAGCCCTTGTGAAGACTTCCGTCAGCGTCATAGTAGTGCCAGTTTTCGCCTTCCTTCTGCCATCCGATATTTGATGAAGGCATATTCTTGAAAACAGGAATTGAGAATTTCTTTGTAAGTGAAAGAATTCCTGCAGTGTTATAAGCGTTGTAGGTTGTTTTTGCTTCTGCTGCAGCTGCAGCAACATTTGCCATATATTCGTTTGTATACTTGTATTGTGATTTAGGGCTTACATTAAATTTCTGAAGATATCCCGAATCCTGAGATTTGAAATTCTGCGAAATGTATTTTGCGCCCCAGTAAATTGCTTTGTAAGGGTTTGTCCAGGGTCTGCCCCATCCCTTTGAGCCTGAGCCGATGTAATCATCTCTTATTGCACTGCGAAGAACATAACCGGCTTTACCTGCTGTGTATGAATTACTGCTGTTTTCCGTGTAGAGCCTTACATAGAAATAATTGCCCTTCGTGCTTATCCAGCTCATATACTGACCTGTATAAATATTTATTGCACCGTCTGATGTGCTATAGGAAGGATAAAGCTTAGTGTTTTCTTTTAGCTTAAGATATCCTGAGGCAAAGGCAAGTCCCTCGTATGTGCCGGTATTAGCGCCGATGTTATAATAGTTATAAATTCCGATAAACGGACTCTTGTTGCCGTTTACCGCTGTAGCACTTGCAGTTGTACCGCCGTTTTCCTGACGGATTTTTGAAGCGAGATAATAAGCGCTCATTCCGCTTGCGTTAGCAGCGTCCATAATTGCGTCTGAATACTTTGTGGATTGGTCGTAATATACGGTTGAACCCTGTGTGCTTGTATATTTGATAAGAGAGTTATACATCCAGGTGCCTTTGAGTATTGCCTCAACACCAGCCTTGCTCTGTGTTCCGTCATAAGCCGTTGATTCAAACTGGAATATATACTGCTCGTTAAGGAAGTTCCTCGGGTCCATATAATATTTAACTGCAGTTTCACTTGCAGCTACCCAGTTGCTGCCATCGCGAACAACGTATTTTCCGTTTTTATAACAGTTTGAGCAGGAGCAAAAATAAGTGCTTGGATATATACTTGAATTTTGTATAAGCTGTTTTCCGTGTGATGAACGCTCACCGTTTACTGCAGTCTGCCAGTCAAGTCCTGTGTCTAGCGGTTCAAATACCCAGTTCGGATACTTGTTATGAAGTGCAGTGAGGTAGGGAATATAGCTTTCCGGAAAGCCCTTGTCCCTTAGCGTCTGTTCATAACTTGCCGCATAAACATCCGTTGAAGATGCGAATAAAGCAAAGGTATTAATAATTACCAAAGCGGATAATAGTACGCTTATAAATCGTTTCATTTTATCCCTCCTAATAATAATTAATAATATTATCTTAGTTATATTAACACTTTGTAACCGTTTTGTCAATTTTGCAGAGGATTTTGTAATAATTTACAATTTGTGACTTTTATTGACAAAATAAAAATAATTAGTATAATTTAATTATACTAAATATGAAATGATGTGATGATATGTCTGACTATTTAAGTCAGTCCCGAAACACCTTCGGCGACAATCTCAGAAAGCTGAGAAAAGAAAAGGGGCTTACTCAGCAGCAGCTTTCCGATATAGTCGGAATAAAAAGAAGCGCATATGCTTATTATGAAATTGATAAGAGCGAGCCGAGTATTGCTACCCTTTTGAAAATAGCAAATGCGCTAAATGTAAGCGTTGATGAAATTGTAAACAGTAGCAGACCCGTTCATTCAGGCGCTGCTGAATACAGCGGCTTGACTGATGACGAACTGAAAACCTTGATAAAGCTTTACAAAAAGCTTGATAATTCACAAAAACACGAGGTTGAGAATTATATCAGGTTTATAACAAAAGAGGATGAGTAGTAAAACTGCTCATCCTCTTTGTACGTTTACTCAATTATTTTCTTTTTCAGGCTTGCCTTATATTCCTTTTGAAAAGCGATTGTTTCTTTTGACAGTATGCCTGAAAGAACAATAAGACTGATAAGATTAGGTATTGCCATAAGGTTGTTTGCAATATCAGAGAAGGTCCATACAATATCAAGTTTTGCGGTTGCACCGAAAAATACAATAACAGTAAAAATAACTCTGTAAATATATCTCACAACCGGTTTGTTAATAAGAAATTCAAGCGCCTTTTCACCGCTGTATTCCCAACCGAGAATTGTTGATGACGCAAAAAGGATAATGCTTATTGTAACAAAAATACTACCTGCTGAGCCTACGGAATTATTAAACGCTGCTATTGTAAGGTCTGCGCCGTTAAGAATTTCTCCCGCCTCGTTAACTGTACCGTAAACTCCGCTTGCAGCAATAGTCAGACCTGTGATTGTGCAAACTACAATAGTGTCGATAAATGTACCGCACATATTTATATATCCCTGTTTTACGTAATGGTCTGACACTGCGGAAGCTGCAGTTATAGCAGCGCTGCCGAGTCCGGCTTCGTTTGAGAAAACACCTCGTGAAACACCTGAGCGCATTGACTGCATCATTGATGCCGTAATCGTGCCCGTGATGCCCGCACCGACCTGCTTGTAGCCGAAGGCTGACTTCAAAATCAGTATAATTCCTTCGGGAAGCTGCTTGATATTAATCAGTATTACTGCAATACCTATTACAATATAAAACACCGCCATAAACGGAACAATAACAGACGATACCTTTGATATTGACTGTATACCGCCGATAACAACTGCGCCTATGAATACCGCAAGAACAATGCCTACAATATGTAATGGAACACTAAAGGTGTTATTAACAGCGCTTGCAATTGAATTTGCCTGTGCCGTGTTGCCGATACCGAATGACGCAAGCACCGTGAAAACTGCAAATGCGCAGGAAAGAAATGTTGCAATACCCTTATTCTTAAATGAATTTTTGATTGTGTACATAGGACCGCCGGCCATTTCGCCGACAGAGTTAGTTGTTCTGTATTTTACAGCGAGCGCACATTCGGCGTACTTTGTTGAAATACCGAAAAGGGCTGAAATCCACATCCACACAAGCGCACCCGGACCGCCGAGTACCATTGCGGTTGCAACTCCTACAATATTACCTGTTCCGACAGTTGAAGCAAGTGCTGTCATAAGGGCTGAGAAGGGGGAGATGTCACCCTCTCCGTTTGTGGTTTGTCTTGATTCCTTGCTGAAAAGAGTTCGAAGCGAAGAGCCGAGATTTCTCCACGGTAAAGCATGGAGTTTTATTGTAAGAAATATACCTGTACCTACAAGAAGAACAAGCATTACCGGTCCGCTTACAAAACTGCTTATGCTGTTAAGTGCCTTTTCAAGTGTTGAAGTTTCCATAAAAACCTCCGATTTCTAAAAACTAACTTTAATAATTTATCATATAACTAATATATATTCAAGTGTTTTTATAATAAAAACCGACAAAGGCTGATTCCTTTGTCGGTTTGTTTAATCCATTTTATAAAGCCTTTTTGCGTTTTCGGCAGTTATATCAAGTAGCTTTTGAGCATCCATTGAAAGAACTTCTGCTATCCTTTGAGCAATGAAAGGAATGTTTGATGAATCATTTCTTTCTCCTCTGTGGGGTACAGGCGCAAGATACGGACAGTCTGTTTCAAGCACAAGGCGTTCAATCGGTATTTCTCTTACAACCTCAAGGCTTTTTCGTGCATTTTTGAAAGTGACTACTCCGTTAAGGCCTATATACATCCCAAGTTTTATTATCTCCCTTGCCATTTCCTTTGACCCTGAAAAGCAGTGAAGCACACCCTCCGGCTTAATTTCTTTAAGAAGGTCAAGAGTATCGCCGTGTGCCTCTCTGTCGTGGACAATAACCGGAAGGTTTAATTCTTTTGAAAGCTCAATCTGCGCTTTGAAGAAATCTTTCTGTACCTCCTTTGTTGAAGACATCCAGTGGTAGTCAAGTCCGATTTCTCCGATTGCAACGCATTTTTCATCGCTTGCAAAAGACCTTATTTTATCTATGTCTTCAAGTGTGAAGCCTTCAAGGTTTTCGGGATGAAAGCCTGCAGCAAAAAATATATATTCATACTTGTGTGAAAGCTCTTGATTTATTTCGGTCGTTTCAATATCACATCCGCAGCTAACAAGCCTTGTGACGCCTTTGATCTGAAGTGAGGACAAAAGATTTTCTCTGTCTTCATCAAACCATTTGTCGTCATAGTGTGAATGTGTGTCAAAAATATTGTTATACATCGTTAGCAGATTTTTGCTCCGACAGGGAGGTGGTCAACAAATGTAACCTGAACATCTCCGTCTTTTTCGCCTGAAAGAAGCATACCCTGGCTTAACTCCCCGCAAAGCTTAATCGGCTTAAGGTTAGTAACAATAATGGCTTTTCTTCCGGTCAGGTCCTCTGGCTTATACCACTTTGCAATGCCCGAAACTATCTGTCTTGGTTTTCCTGATCCGTCGTCAAGCTGAAGCTTTAAGAGCTTATTGGACTTTTTAACAGGCTCGCAGTCAGTTATAAGAGCAACGCGAAGATCGGATTTGAAGAAATCGTCTATGCTTATTTCTTCAATCCTTTCTTCCTCATTATTCTCCTCAGCCTTTGCAGCAGCCTCCTGCTTTGCGGCAATTTCCGCAAGCATCTTTTCCGTGTCGATTCTCTGGAAAAGCGCTTGTGCTGTGCCGACTTTGGTACCTGCTTTGAAGCCGCCGAACTCTGAAAGTGAATCATAATCCTTAATATCACAGTTCATCTGCGAAAAGATTTTTTCTGCGGTTTCAGGCATAAACGGAGAAAGAAGAACGGCAATAAACCTGATTGATTCGAGAAGGTTGTATAAGACTGTGTTGAGTCTTGGAAGAGTTGCCTCGTCCTTTGCGAGAATCCACGGCGTAGTTTCGTCAATATATTTGTTTGAGCGCTTTGCAAGGTTTAGTATTGCCTCAAGCGCATCTGCAACCCTGTAGGTTTCAAAGCACTTTTCAACCTTATTAACCGTGTCGAGTGCAAATTGTGAAAGTTCGCTGTCAATATCCTCCTTGCAATCGGGAGCAGATACAACGCCGTCAAAGTATTTGTTACTCATAGCGATAGTTCTGTTAACAAGATTGCCGAAGGTGTTTGCAAGGTCGGAGTTAAATCTTTCAATAATAGTTTCGTATGTGATAGAACCGTCCGAAGCATAAGGCATTTCCGAAAGAAGATAATATCTGACAGCGTCAACACCGAGAAGATTTGTAAGGTCGTCCGCATAGATTACATTACCCCTTGACTTGCTCATCTTGTCCTCGCCGAAGAGAAGCCACGGATGGCCGAATACCTGCTTTGGCAGAGGAAGATCGAGCGCCATAAGGATAATGGGCCAGTAGATAGTATGGAAACGG
>DLBD01000055.1 GCA_002494125.1 Ruminococcaceae bacterium UBA7030
GAAAACGGCGAGCTTTATAATGTTGACGGCAATTCAAACCGTGTTGCCTGCATTGTATACGGACCAAAGCAGGTTATTATGGTTGTCGGAATAAACAAGATTGTTAAGGATATTAATGAAGCAATTGAACGTGTTAAATGCTGTGCTGCGCCGCCTAATACGGTAAGGCTCGGTCTTAACACACCGTGCTCAAAAACAGGAAAGTGCGTTTCGCTTATGACGAAGGAAAATCCGCTTATGCCCGAGGGCTGTGCAAGCGAGCACAGAATTTGCTGCAGCTATGTTGTTACTGCACAGCAAAGGCACAAGGACAGGATTAAAGTTATTATTGTCAATGAGAAATTAGGATATTAAAATACGAAGGCAAAGAGGACAGCTCTTTGCCTTTTTGTCCTTTTACGGAAGAATTATGATAAAAATGAATTGTATAATATTAGGTATTCACATTTTTATTTTTTTATGATAAAATAATAATTTGAAATATATAAATACATAAGGAGTAATATTATGAAAGAACTTATGCTCGGCAATAAAGCATTTGCACGCGGACTTTATGAAGCGGGCTGTGCCGTTGCGTCAAGTTATCCCGGAACTCCCTCTACGGAGATTACCGAGGAGGCTGCAAAATATGATGAAATCTATTGCGAGTGGGCGCCTAATGAAAAGGTTGCAATGGAGGTTGCCTTCGGTGCTTCAATGGCTGGCAAGAGAAGCTTCTGCGGTATGAAGCATGTAGGACTCAATGTTGCCGCAGACCCGCTTTACACGGCGTCTTACACAGGCGTAAACGCAGGTATGGTTATAGGAGTCGCTGATGACGCAGGTATGCACTCATCACAAAATGAGCAGGATTCACGCCACCATGCAATCGCATCAAAGGTGCCTATGCTTGAGCCATCCGATTCTGCAGAGGCCCTTGAATTTACCAAGCTTGCATTTGAACTTTCGGAAGAGTTCGACACGCCTGTTATCGTTAAAATGTGCACTCGTGTATCACACTGCCAGAGCCTTGTTGAAAAAGGCGAAAGAAAAGAGTTTTCAAAGCCGTATGACAAGGATATTTCCAAGTATGTTATGATGCCGGGTAACGCAAAAAAGCGCCACCCGATTGTTGAAGAACGCACAAAAAAGCTTATCGAATATGCTGAAACAAGCGGCATCAACAGGGTTGAGATGGGCTCTGAAAAGCTCGGTATCATCACCTCGTCAACATCCTATCTCTATACTAAAGAGGTGTTCGGCGAAAATGCAAGCGTGTTAAAGCTCGGTATGGCAAATCCGCTTCCCGTGAAGCTTATTCTTGATTTTGCTTCAAAGGTGGACCGGCTCGTTGTTGTTGAGGAGCTTGACCCGATTATTGAAAATCACTGCAAGGCGCTTGGACTTGAGGTAAGCGGCAAGGATATTCTTCCGATTGTCGGTGAGTTTTCTCAAAATCTCATTGCTGAAAAGTTAGGGCTTGAAAAGAAAGAAAACTGCAAGTTCGATGAAGAACTTCCTATGCGTCCGCCTGCAATGTGCTCGGGATGTCCCCACAGAGGTGTTTTCTATACCCTTAATAAGAATAAATGCACCGTTATCGGTGATATCGGCTGTTATACACTCGGCGCAGTTGCTCCGCTTTCTGCAATGCATATGACTCTTTGTATGGGCGCATCTGTTTCGTCAACCCACGGTTTTAACAAAGCGCTTGGCGAAGAGGCTGAAAAGAATACAGTTGCTGTTATCGGCGATTCAACCTTTATGCATTCCGGTATGACAGGCCTTGCAAATATTGCATATAACCAGAGCAATTCGACAGTAATTATACTTGATAACTCAATCACCGGTATGACCGGCCACCAGCAGAATCCGACAACAGGCTATAACATAAAAGGTGATCCTGCAGGAAAGATTGACCTTGAGGCACTTTGCAGGTCGATGGGCTTTAACAGGGTGAGAGTTGAAGATCCGTATGACCTTAAGGCAATGGACAAGGCAGTTAAGGAAGAGCTTGCGGCACCGGAACCGTCAGTTATAATCAGCCGTCGTCCCTGTGTGCTTCTTAAGTATGTAAAAACAAACGCACCTCTTAAGGTTGACAATGACAAGTGCCGTGGCTGCAAGTCCTGTATGCGTCTTGGCTGTCCTTCAATAAGCTTTAAGGATGGTAAGGCACATGTTGATCCGACGCTTTGCACGGGCTGCGGAGTATGTAAACAGCTTTGCGCATTTGACGCATTTAACTAAGGAGGAGCAGATTATGACTAAGAATATTATGATTGTCGGCGTCGGCGGACAGGGCTCGCTTCTTGCAAGTAAGCTCCTCGGTCAGATGCTTTTAACAGCAGGATATGACGTAAAAGTTTCAGAGGTTCACGGAATGAGCCAGAGAGGCGGCAGCGTTGTTACTTATGTTCGCTTCGGCGAAAAGGTTTATTCCCCGGTTATTGATAAAGGGGAAGCTGACTACATCGTTTCGTTTGAGCTCCTTGAGGCAGCAAGATATGTTGAATATCTTAAACCGAACGGACACATCGTTGTAAACACGCAGCAGATTGACCCAATGCCTGTTATTACAGGTAACGCTAAGTACCCCGAAAATCTTGTTGAGAAGATGAAGGCTTCGGGCGCAGTAGTAGAGGCGTTTGACGCACTCGCAGTTGCAAATGAGGCAGGCTCGTCAAAGGCTGTAAACATTGCTCTTATGGGCAGACTTTCAAAGAATTTTGAATTTACCGAGGAGCAGTGGATGGACGCTCTTGAAAAATGCGTTCCCGAAAGGTTTATCGAGCTTAATAAAAAAGCGTTTTCTCTTGGCAGAAACGCATAATAAACATTTATTACAAACTATTTTTACAAGGAGGATTTATGGTGAAAAACTACTACCAGCCGGAAATTGAAACCATGCCTGTTGAAGAAATCAGAAAGCTTCAAAACGAAAAGTTTGTCAAGCAGGTTAAGTATGTTTATGAAAATGTTGCATACTACCGCAATCTGATGGAAAAAAAAGGCATTACACCCGACGACATTAAGTCGCTCGACGACATTGGCAAGCTGCCGTTTCTTTCAAAGGACGATTTAAGAGAGGCGTATCCGTACGGCCTTTTGGGAACTGATCTGAAAAATGTTGTGCGCATTCACTCCACATCTGGCACAACCGGTAAAAGAGTTGTTGCCTTTTATACCCAGAATGATATTGACCTCTGGTCTGACTGCTGTGCTCGTGCAATAGTTGCAGCAGGCGGCACTAAGGATGACGTGTGCCACGTTTGCTACGGATACGGTCTTTTCACAGGCGGCGCAGGACTTGACGGCGGCTCTCACAAGGTTGGATGTATGACGCTTCCTATGAGTTCGGGTAATACGGACAGACAGATTCAGTTTATGATGGATCTCGGTTCAACAATCATTTGCTGTACTCCTTCTTATGCTGCTTATATCGGCGAGTCACTTGCCGAAAAGGGATATAAGCCTGAGGATAATAAGCTCAAGGCAGGTATCTTTGGTGCAGAGCCTTGGACAGAAGAAATGCGC
>DLBD01000075.1 GCA_002494125.1 Ruminococcaceae bacterium UBA7030
CGCAATTCTTACAGGCGGTCAGGTTATTACAAATGATCTTGGACTTGAGCTTAAGGATGCTACAATGGCAATGCTCGGTAAAGCTCGTCAGGTTAAGGTAACTAAAGAGAATACAATTATCGTTGACGGCGCCGGCGATTCTGATGAAATCAAAAACAGAGTCGGTCAGATTAAGGTTGCTATTGAAAACTCAACATCTGATTTCGATCGTGAAAAGCTCCACGAAAGACTTGCAAAGATGGCAGGCGGTGTAGCAGTTATCAAGGTTGGCGCTGCAACGGAAACTGAAATGAAGGAAAAGAAGCTTCGTATTGAAGATGCTCTTGCAGCTACAAAGGCAGCAGTTGAAGAAGGTATCGTAGCAGGCGGAGGCGTTGCCCTTATTAATGCTATTCCTGCTGTTGAGGCTTTACTTGATACTGATGACGCTGACTTTAAGACGGGCGTTACAATCGTTCTTAAAGCTCTTGAAGAGCCTGTAAGACAGATTGCGCTTAATGCAGGACTTGAGGGAAGCGTAATCGTAGATAAAATTAAGAGCGCTGATGAGGTTGGCTACGGCTATGACTTTGCAAAGGATGAATACGGCGATATGATTAAAAAGGGTATCGTTGATCCTGCTAAGGTAACACGCTCAGCGCTTCAGAACGCTGCTTCGGTTGCCTCTATGGTTCTCACAACAGAATCACTTGTAACAGATATTAAAGACCCTGCAGCAGATGCAGCACAGGCTGCGGCGCTTGCAGCAGCACAGGGCGGCGGAATGTATTAATTTGATAATAAAACGAGCCGGATGTATATCACATCCGGCTTCTTTTGTCAAGTTATTTTTTTTGATTATTTTTGTCTTTTTTTGTCGTTTTTTGTACATTTTTGTATTTTGACTTGATTTTTAATTATTGTAATTTATTATAGATTTGCTGATTATTTAGTCGTTATGGAATATTATTTTGCAGCTGATAATGACTTGTTAATCAGTGCTTTTGTTTTTTTACGGGAAGAGGTGCGTTTGTACCTCTTCTTATTTTTTATAATACAATAAAAAACTGCTTCCCACTATTTTAAGCGGGAAGCAGTTATATACGTGTTAGAAATTAATAATTCCGTTACCGTTTGCAATTGTCATAAATACCGGAGCAAATACAAGTGATACGATTGTCATGAGCTTGATAAGAATGTTTATTGAAGGACCTGATGTATCCTTAAACGGATCGCCGACCGTGTCGCCGACAACTGCAGCCTTATGAGCCTCGCTGCCCTTTCCGCCTTCTTTTAAGCCTTCAATATATTTCTTAGCGTTATCCCAGGCGCCGCCGGAGTTTGCCATAAATATAGCCATCATTACACCGCTTACAAGAGCGCCTGCAAGAAGGCCGCCGAGAGCCTCAACGCCTAATACAAAGCCTACTGCAAGAGGAGTAACTACTGCCATAACGCCGGGTAAAATCATTTCGTGAAGAGCGGCAGTTGTTGAAATTGCAACGCACTTCTTATAGTCGGGTTTTTCTGTGCCCTGAAGAATTCCGGGTAACTCTCTGAATTGTCTTCTTACCTCTTCAATCATTTTGTTTGCAGCCTTACCAACACTGCTCATAGTGAATGCAGAGAAGAGGAACGGAAGCATACCGCCGATGAATAAGCCTACAACAACCTTTGCGTCAAGAATACTCATTGCGCCGTTGCTGATACCTGTTGTCTGTGCAAACGAAGCGAAAAGTGCAAGTGCAGTAAGTGCAGCAGAACCGATTGCAAAGCCCTTTCCGATAGCGGCAGTTGTGTTACCTACCGAGTCGAGCTTGTCTGTAATTTCTCTTACCTCAGGCTCGAGCTCGCTCATCTCAGCAATACCGCCTGCGTTATCGGCTATAGGACCGTAAGCGTCGACTGCGATTGTCATACCTGTTGTTGAAAGCATACCAACGGCTGCAAGTGCAATACCGTAAAGACCGAAGAACTTGTACGAAACAAGAATACCGATACAGATGAATAAAATCGGGAAAGCGGTTGATTTCATACCAACGCTTAAACCGCTGATAATATTTGTAGCAGAGCCTGTTTTTGACGACTCGGCAATCTCTTTAACTGACTTATATTTTTCTGACGTGTAAATCTCGGTAAGCTTACCAATGATAGTGCCGACAAGAAGACCTGATACAACGCACCAAAAACCTTTAAGGTCGCCAAGAAGATTCTTACTGAGCATAAATGATGCAATAAGAACAAGTGCGGTTGTTATGTATTCGCCAAGATTAAGTGACTTCTGCGGGTCCTTACTCTTTGAGTTAGCAACAATGATAGTAGAAATAATAGCTGCAATAATTCCGACTCCGCAAAGAATAACCGGGAAGATTGCGCCGTTTAATCTTACATCGCCTGTAAATGTTGCAAATGAAAGTGTGATTGCGGAAATGATAGAACCTACATAAGATTCGAAAAGGTCTGCGCCCATACCGGCAACGTCGCCAACGTTATCACCAACGTTATCAGCGATTGTAGCAGGGTTTCTCGGGTCGTCCTCAGGAATTCCTGCCTCTACCTTGCCAACAAGGTCTGCGCCGACATCGGCAGCCTTTGTATATATACCGCCGCCTACACGTGCAAATAATGCAATGGATGAAGCACCAAGGCTGAAACCTGTGAGAACGTTTAACTGCTGTGTATCGTTAAGAAGATTAAAATTTGACACAAGTAAAAGGAATATTGCGCCGATACCGATAACACCTAAGCCTACAACGCTCATACCCATAACTGCACCGCCGCTGAAAGCGATTTTGAGTGCCTGGCTGAGACCCTTGTCCTTTGCTGCCTGCGCTGTTCTTACATTAGCTCTTGTGGCAACTGTCATGCCAAAGTAACCTGCAAGAGTTGAGAAAAGAGCACCGATAACAAAGCATACTGCCGTAAGCCAGCTGTTGAGAAGCAGACCGATTAGCGCAAATAAAACTATTACAAAGAATATAAGAATTTTATATTCCGAATAGAGAAATGCCTTAGCACCTGCTTCAATGTTGTGTGCAATTTCTTTCATTCTGTCATTGCCGGCGTCTTTTTTGTTAATATACATTGCCATATAAACAGCAAAGCAAATTGCAATAAGACCGCTGCAAATTGTGAGAATTAGCATTGTCGTGTTCATAATATACTCCTTAAATTTTATTATTTATCTACTATCTACATCTGGAAGCACTCTATGTACCTGTCGATGCAGCTTTGTATAATCTTGACTGCCGTTTCTTTCGGCTTAATCTCTGTAACAGATGTTGATTTGTCGTGTTCAAGAGTTTTGTATACCTCAAAGAAATGCTTGATTTCGTCAAATCTGTGGCTCGGAAGCTCGTCGATATTCTTGTAGTTGTTGTAGTTCGGATCGTTTACGGGAACTGCAATTATCTTTTCGTCAGCGTCGCCGTTATCCTCCATAATAAGAACGCCGATAGGCTTACATTCAACTATGGTCATCGGTTGTATGGTTTCGCTGCAAAGCACAAGAACGTCAAGCGGGTCATTGTCGCTTGCGTAGGTTCTTGGAATAAAACCGTAGTTAGCAGGGTAGTGAGTAGATGTAAAAAGAACCCTGTCAAGTTTGAGCATACCGGTTTCCTTGTCAAGCTCGTATTTGTTTTTACCGCCCTTTGATATTTCAATTACGGCGTAAAACCTGTCACTTTTAATCCTTTTCGGAGAAATATCGTGCCATATGTTCAAATGCATACACTCCTCTTATTGTAAATATATCAATATAATATCATATATTTATATTTAACACAATAAACATTTTTCAACATTTGTTAATTTTTGTTAAAAAATAAACGATTGTTTACAGTTGCTTACTTTACCTTGACAAAACTCTGCATAAATTATATCATAAAATAACAAAGTATCAGGAGTTTTTTATGATTGTATTTTTAATTATGTTTGTGCTTGTCTGTCTTTATCAGGTTCAGGTCAAGCCAAAACCGGGCGACAAGTTTATAACAGATTATATGTCAATGGATAAAACGAATGCAGTAAAGGGTATTTTTATTGTTCTCGTTTTCATTTCCCATTTTGACGGTTACGCCCGTTTTGTTCACCCGTGGGATATTTCTTTTAACGAAACCTTCAGCCTTATTGGGCAGCGAATGGTTACAATGTTTCTGTTTTATTCCGGTTACGGCGTAATGGAGTCTATAAGAAAAAAGGGGCAGGCTTATGTAAATAAAATTCCGCTTACCCGTGTGCTTGGTACATATTTCAGATTCGATATTGCACTTATCTTTTTTATTGCAATTAAATATATGATTGATATTCACACCAGGCTCGGACTCAAGCATTTTCTTCTTTCGCTTATTGCTTGGGACAGCATCGGCAATTCTAACTGGTATATATTCGTTATTGTTGTGTGCTATCTCTTTACCTTTATTGCGTTTGAAATCTGCAGGGATAAGTGGAACTACAAACTGTCAATACTTCTTGTGACAATCTTTACCGTTGCATATGTACTTATTATGCTTCACTTTGCTGTAGAGTATCGTGACGGTGTCATAAACAAGCACGGTTCACGCTGGTATAATACAATTATTTGCTATCCGCTTGGTATGATTTTCTCAAACGCAAGGGGAAGTATAGAGAAATTTGTAAATAAGCATTTTCTGATATGGCTTGTTTTCTTTGCATCCGCAGTTGCACTTGAAAGGCTTACATATTATCATTACAAGGATTACGAAGATCCATATACAAGATTTTGGATTTATTCGGCAGCAATAATTATATTTGTTGCTGCAATCGTGCTTTTCACTATGAGAGTATCACTCAACAATTTCATACTGCGCTTCCTTGGAAAGCACCTTTTCGGTATATACATAATGATGCGAATTCCGATGATATTCTTCAAAGAAATTATCAATATTTCAAACCATACATATATTTATTTCACGGTATGTGCCGTGTGCACAATCCCGCTTGCCTATATGCTTGACACCTATACAGGCAAGGCATGGAAATATCTTACCTCCGGCAAGAAGAGAAAAGAGGCGTAAGATGAAAAAAACACTATCCTTAACACTGGTATTTTTGATGGTATTAACGTTCTTTTCGGCTTGTTCGAAGTCCGATAAACCATCTGCAGCCGAACGTGAGCTATCAATAACATTTGACTCTCATTATGAAAACATTAACGAATCTTCAAGGCGTGCGTATACCTCGCTTTGCGAGGCGGTAATAAACGGCGATGAGCAGGTGCTTTTCAACACGGCTATGACGGAGGATGTTAACCAGCTTTATTACACCTCTTTCCCGCTTAATGTGCTTGTAAAAAGTCTTAACGGTCTTGAGAGCGGAAACGGACTTCATATTGAATATAATAACGAATCGGCTGAACATAAAAAGCTTGTTGAGGATTTCACTGATAAAGTAAATGAAATTATGAATGTTTGCGGTTTTGGCAAGGTTTCAGGCGACAGATATGTTTTTAATCTCTATCAGTATATCTGTGAAAACATTGAGCTTGACGAAACTGTGCTTTCGCCGTACGATGCAATTACTACCTCAAAGGGTTCAACGCAGGCTATAAGCCAGATGTTTGAATACCTTGTTCTTCAGGGCGGAGGTAAGGCTTGCCATATAACAAATTTTGATTCCGGCGCTAATTTGCTTTCCGGTGCAATGCTTTCCGGAAACTGGTATCTGTTTTGTCCGGCGCTTGAAATCAAGAATAACGGCGGAAAAGGGCTTACCTGTTTCGCAATGAGTTATGAAAGGGCAGCTGAAACAATGGGCGTTAGTACCTTTGAGTATACGGATTCAGTTGAGCTTGACAGCGATATTTTTTCGCAAACGGCGTTTGATGAGCTTAAAACCGCATCTCAATATACCGTAAACGGTAATGAAATTACTGCAAACTGCAACGGTACACAGTTTGTGTTACCGATTAAATAATCAGGGGAAAAGAAGGGGAGAAAATGTCTGACTTAAAGAAGAAGGCGTCAACGCTGATTAATCAGGTGCGCTACTATTGGAAGGAGCCTCCTAAGGGCAAATATATGTCCTTTAAGGAGATTGCAGCTTACGCCTTCGGTGGCATCGGTGCGTACTTTATTATCCAGCTTGGTTCAACTCTTATTGTAAGCACGACGAATATAATCGTAAGCACAGCAATCGGTGTCGGACCAAAACACACGTTTATTATCTATTTGCTTGCAACGCTTCTGAATATTCCGCTGACAGGAATCAGAGCAAATATGATAGATAACACCCGCGGCAAAGGCGGTAAATACCGACCTTATCTCATATCTATGGGTATTCCGACAACTATCATCGCACTGATATACGTCTGGTTCCCGTATGAAAAGATGTATGAGCTTTTCCCGGGCGAGCAGTTTGGACTTGAAAAGGGATATATCATAAAGCTTGTTGTTGTATTTCTCTGCAACCTTGCACTGCATTTCTTCTTTAATTTCTTCAGAGATGCATATGAAAACCTAATCCATGTTCTTTCTCCGAACACGCAGGAAAGGACAAACGTTCTTTCTATCAAAGCGGTTGTGTATTCACTGGCTCCGTCAATAATGAATATCTTAAATCCAATTATCGCACAGGTTTTTGCAAATAACGATCAGACAAATATTCTCGTTTATCGTATTACTTATCCTATCTATGCTGTTTTAGGTATCGGTCTTACGATTGTTGTATGGGCAAATACCCGTGAAAAGATAGTGCAGGCT
>DLBD01000109.1 GCA_002494125.1 Ruminococcaceae bacterium UBA7030
AGTCCTTTGCAGGTTTCTTTTGCGTACTCGGTCATATTTTTCCATGTTTTTTTAATTTCAAGGGCGGAAAGGGCGTTGCAACCTCCGGCGGAATGGTTTTTATAATTGATTGGAGAATTGCTCTTATACTTCTTGCAATTTTTATAATTATTGTATTGATAACAAAATATGTTTCTCTCGGAAGTCTTGTTATGGCAATTCTTTATCCTGTATTTATATTCGTATTTCATAAAAGCATTTTATTAACACTTATTGCTCTTGTTTTTACGATTATTGTTGTAGCAGCACATAGAGAGAATATTAAAAAGTTAATTCACGGTAATGAATCTAAAATTTCACTAAAAAAGAGCAGTTAATCACTGCTCTTTTTATTTATATACTTGAATGAATAATTATATTTTGTTATAATAATTTCATAAAACAGAAAGGAAGATTTTTATGAACAAAAAGAAGTACATTGTAATTATATCAGTTTTATGTGTTGCAGTTGTTGCTCTTGTTGCCGCTTTAATCGGTTTTAAGGTAAATGAGTCGCACTATAAACTTTATAAGAACATTATTTCACAGGAAGAGGTTGAACAAACGCTTTTTGGACAGCCTATTTCCGAAGAGAGAAATGGTGAATACCGTATTGGCATTAAGACTGCTGTTGATGGAGATTTCCACGCTGAGCTTACAATCTATCAAGCTAAAGACGGAAAGTATGAATCCGTATTTTCCTGTCCTGCTGTAGTTGGTAAGAACGGACCGGGTAAGCAGTCAGAAGGCGACAGTAAAACTCCTCTTGGTACATGGGAGGTTGGAAATGCATATGGAATCAACGACGACCCAGGCAGTATTATTCCTTATACAAAGGTAACTGAAGATATGTATTGGTGCGCAACCGGTTCAAACTCCACAAAGTATAATACACTTATTTATCGTAGTGATGACCCTGATGCTGATTATTCTGAAGACGAACATTTGATAGACTTTCCTGTGGTTTATAACTATCTTCTTGATTTGGGTTATAATAAAGTCGGAGCTCCGTATGCAGGTAATGCAATATTCCTTCACTGCTGGCGTTCACCTGATACCGGAACAGGCGGATGTGTTGCGGTATCCGAAGAGAGTATGGTAACAATACTTCAGACAATTACACCGGGCACAAGCGTAACAATCTATTAATATCAAATGAAAAAAGCACTCCAACGGAGTGCTTTTATTATGCGAAATTATTAAGCTCTTTCAACCTTACCTGAGCGAAGGCATCTTGTGCAAACATAAACTCTTTTAGGAGAGCCGTTAACAATAGCCTTTACTTTTTTAATGTTTGGTTTCCAAGCTCTGTTTGATCTTCTGTGTGAGTGAGAAACCTTGATACCGAAAGATACATCTTTTCCGCAGTATTCACATTTTGCCATTTGCGAACACCTCCTTATATATTTAGAACATTTGGTATATTATCACATTTAATAATAAATTGCAAGTGTTTTTTATTCTTTTTTGCAAAATTTAATTTATTTTTATACAATAGGTAATATATATGTACTATAATCGCACATTTGAACAAATATTTAATATTAATGATTGATTTATTTAACCTTATTTAGTATAATATAATAAATTATTTTTGGAGGAAAATTTTATGGCTTCAGATAAAAAAGCAGCATTAGAATCTGCTATGAAACAAATTCAGAAAAAGTACGGCGCGGGAGCTGTTATGCGTCTTGGAGAAAACGCAAGCCTCAAGGTTGATGCCATATCAACTGGCTCTTTAACGCTGGATATTGCAACCGGTATCGGCGGTCTTCCGAAGGGAAGAATTGTTGAGATTTACGGACCCGAATCAAGCGGTAAGACAACACTTGCACTTCACTGTATTGCCGAAGCTCAAAAAGCCGGAGGAGAGGCTGCTTTTGTTGATGCTGAGCACGCGCTTGATCCTGTATACGCTGCTAACCTTGGCGTCAATGTTGATGAGCTTCTTGTTGCTCAGCCGGACTACGGTGAGCAGGCGCTTGAAATCACCGAGCAGCTTGTAAGCAGCGGAGCTGTGGATATCATTGTTGTTGACTCAGTTGCTGCACTTGTTCCTAAAAGTGAAATTGAAGGCGATATGGGCGACAGTCACGTCGGTCAGCATGCCCGTCTTATGTCACAGGCACTTCGTAAGCTTGCAGGAACAGTTAATAAAACAAACTGCATTATTATATTTATAAACCAGCTTCGTGAGAAGATCGGCGTTATTTACGGTAATCCTGAAGTTACAACCGGCGGTAGAGCGCTTAAGTTCTATTCGTCAATACGTATTGATGTAAGAAAGGCTGAACAGCTTAAGAATGGTACCGAGGTTATCGGTTCTCACACAAAGGCAAAGATTGTTAAGAACAAGGTCGCTCCTCCTTTTAAGACTGCTGAATTTGATATTATGTACGGCACAGGTATCAGTAAAGAGGGCGAAATACTTGACATGGCTGTTGAGTTTGATATTATTCATAAGGGCGGCTCATGGTTCTCTTACGGCGAGGAAAGACTCGGACAGGGTAGAGATAATATTAAAGAGCTTATTAAAAATGACCCTGAATTTGCTGCGAAGCTTGAAGATCAGATTAAAGAAAAACTTAAGGAGCTCGACGAACAGTCTACTAAGAAATACAGAGCACAGGTTGCTCCGGCAAAGGCTGAAGATGATGAGCTAAGCATTCAGCAGGTGAAAAATACAAGAGCTGCAGCTAAGGCAAAGCTTGACATTGCTGTTGAAGATGACGAAGACTAATGATAATAAAACACCAAAGGGGCAGAGGAAACAAGGTTCATCTGCTCCTTAACGATGAATATGCAGTAACAACCGATATTAATTTCTGGCTTGACCACTATATTTCAGACGGAACAGAAATTTCCGAAGAGGAATGGGAAGAGTTACTCAAAGAGATTAATTATAAGAAAGCGCTTAACAAATGTGCTGACCTGCTTTCCCGCCGCGATCATTCGGTAAAAGAACTTAAAACAAAGCTTTTAAGAACGGTTGACGAGCAGAGCGCTCAAAAAGCGGTTGACCGTTATATTGAAGCCGGATATCTTGATGATTATAAATACTGTGAAAGACTTGTAGAATATTTGTTTAATGTTAAGAAGTATTCTCTTAACCATGTTAAGCAGGAGTGTTACAAGCGCGGCATTTCACAATCTATTTTGAATGAGATTATTTCTGATTATGATGTCGACCAGACTGATGTAATTGTAGAATTATTAAAATCTAAATATAGTTCAAAACTTGATGCTGAAAACGGAAAGCAAAAGGTTATACAGGCACTTATGCGTAAGGGCTTTTTATATTCGGATATAAGTAATGCGTTTTACAGGATAGAAGATGAATAAATACAAAGTCGGTATGATTTCGCTTGGCTGCCCAAAAAATCAGGTGGATGGCGAAATTATGCTTGAAAAATTAAAATCAAGCGGTTTTGATATTGCACAGTCAATTGAAGACAGCGATATTATGATTGTCAACACATGCGGCTTTATTGACGATGCAAAAAAAGAAGCTATTGAAACAATACTTGAAGTCTGCGAATATAAGCAGGCAGGTCTTATTTCCTCGGTTATTGTAACCGGTTGCCTTGCCGAAAGGTATCAGGATGAAATACTTAAGGAGATTCCGGAAGTTGACTCTGTTATCGGAATAGGAGCTGACAGAGATATAGTAAAGGTCTGCCAGAAGGCTTTAATCGGTCTTTCTGTAAGTTATTTTCCAAGTAAAGACTTACTTGTCCTTGATGGTGAAAGAATGCTTTCTACGCCTTCTCACTGGGCATATCTTAAAATAAGTGACGGATGTGATAATAAATGCTCATATTGTGCAATTCCTGGCATCAGAGGTTCTTATACCGAGCGAAGCTTTGAAAGCATTATTGATGAGGCAAAATCACTTGCTGATAAAGGTGTTAAGGAATTGATCCTTATAGCACAGGATACTACAAAATACGGTATAAAGCGATATGGCAGGTACCGACTCGCCGAGCTTTTAAGAGAACTTGTTAAGATTGACGATGTCGAATGGATAAGGCTTTATTATTGCTACCCTGACAGAGTTACAGACGAGCTTATAGATGTAATTGCAGATAATGATAAAATATGCTCATATATTGATATCCCGCTGCAACACTGTAACAAAGATATTCTTCGTTCAATGAACAGAAATGGTTCTTATGAAGAACTTAAAGAACTTTTAATTAAGATGAAGAATAGAATACCTGACCTTTCATTAAGAACAACATTTATGGTTGGTTTTCCCGGTGAAAATGAGGCTCAGTTTGAAGAGCTTTGTACATTTATTAAGGACATAAAATTCGACAAGCTTGGATGCTTTACATATTCTCCTGAGGAGGATACACCTGCGTATGATTTTGACAATCAGATTAATGAAGACGTAAAAATACGCAGGGCTGAGGTTGTAATGGATATTCAGTATTCAATAACAGAAATGTCTAACAAATTAAAACTCGGTAAAATATACAAAGCAGTTATTGACGATTACTATGATGGCTGTTATAATGCAAGAGCATATTTTGATTCACCCGAGATTGACAGCGGTATAATTATCAAAACTGATAATAAGCTCAAAATAGGTGAATTTTACAATGTAAAAATAACTGATTATGACGGTTATGATTTGATTGGAGAAATAGTATGAATGTTCCTAACAAAATAACGGTATTTCGTTTTTGTTGTGTACCGTTTTTATTTGCAGCTTCTCTTATTCAGTTCAGATATCACTGGGTTGTTGCACTTCTGATTTATTTTGTAGCTTGTATGTCCGATAAGGCTGATGGGATTATCGCAAGAAAAGAAGGTCTTGTTACAGATTTCGGTAAGCTTATGGACCCACTTTCCGACAAATCACTTGTTCTTGCCGCATTTCTAATTCAGATTAACCTTGGCTGGCATACTGATTTAGTAATTATGATTATGATGGCAAGAGAATTTCTTGTTGCAGGAATAAGAATGGCTGCCGTGTCGGAAGGGGAGGTTATTGCTGCAAATGCCTTCGGCAAGGCAAAAACCTTTTTACAAATGGCAACTACAGGTATTACCTTCTTGATTCTTGCAATTCTTGAAAAGGACGGAGAAACCATAATAACAACAATAGGGTATAATGCACCGCATTGGCTTAACATTTACTGTACAATTGCATTTTGGATTGTTTCGATTGTTACTCTTCTGAGCGGTCTTAAGTACGCAAAAGACGGTTGGCATTTAATTAAAACAAAATAATGGTTGCAAAAAAAGTAAAATAATAATATAATAATAAAGAAAAATGCTGTGAAAAAGAGAAGTAACCGTGTCATACTTTTCAGAGAGCGGAATATTTGGCTGTGATTTCCGCATTGTATAATCGGTGAAATGCACTTTGGAGCTGCTTGGAGGAATTAAGTATTCCAAGCCGTGTGCCGCGTTAAGGCTAAGCTTTATGCTAAGTATAAACAAGAGTGGAACCGCAGTTTATTATTGCCTCTGTCATTTGACAGGGGCATTATTTATTGGAGGAAAATATGTTTGAAACATATAAAGAAGATATAAAAAGTTTTATGGATCATGACCCTGCAGCAAGAAGTCCGATTGAGATAATACTTCTTTATCCTGGGTTTAAGGCGCTTCGAAGTCACAAAAAAGCACATTGGCTTCTAAAACACAATATGCCTTTTCTTGCGAGGTATGTAAGTCAGCGCAGTTCAAGAAAAACGGGTATCGAAATACATCCGGGCGCTACGATAGGCAGAAGAGTTTGTATCGACCACGGAAGCGGTATAGTCATTGGCGAAACCTGTGAAATTGGCGACGACGTTATGATTTATCAAGGCGTAACACTCGGCGGTACCGGTAAGGATGTAGGTAAACGCCACCCAACTATTGAAAGCGGAGTTATGATTGGTTCGGGTGCAAAGGTTCTTGGTCCTATAACTGTCGGAAGAAATGCCAAGGTTGCTGCAGGTGCAGTTGTTGTTAAGGACGTTGAACCTAATTCAACCGTTGTCGGCGTACCCGGAAGAGTCGTCAGAATTGACGGCGAACGTATTGACGATTTGGATCAGATTCATCTTCCCGATCCGGTAATGAATGCAATTCAGAGCAATCAGAATAAGATACTTGAACTTGAAAAAGAAATAGAAAACCTTAAGGAGCAAATTGAAAAATGAGAGTTTTTAATACAATGACAAGAATGAAAGAGGACTTTGTTCCTGTTAATGAAAAAGAAGTAAAGATTTATGCCTGCGGTCCAACTGTATATAACTATATTCATATAGGAAACGCACGTCCTCTTTGTGTTTTTGATGTTTTAAGAAGGTATATGCAGTATCGCGGATATAATGTTAAGTTTGTTCAAAACTTTACTGATGTTGATGATAAGATAATTAAAAGGGCAAATGAAGAAGGCATAACTTTTGAAGAGGTTTCCGAAAAATATATTAAGGAATTCTGGACAGACGCTCACGGACTTAATTTTAAAGATGCAGATGTTCACCCAAAGGCAACAGAAAATATTGATGAAATTATTGAAATTATAAAATCTCTTGAAGAAAAAGGTTATGCATATGCAGTCGACGGTGACGTTTATTTCAGAACATTAAAATTTGATGAATACGGAAAACTCAGTCATCAGCCGATTGAAGATTTGCAATCAGGTGCAAGAATTGCAGTTGGCGAGAAGAAAGAGGATCCGCTTGATTTTGCACTGTGGAAAGCAGCCAAAGAAGGCGAACCTTACTGGGAGTCGCCGTGGGGAAAAGGCAGACCCGGTTGGCATATTGAATGTTCTGCTATGAACAGAAAATATCTTGGAAATACGATTGATATTCACTGCGGCGGACAGGATTTAGTTTTCCCTCACCATGAAAATGAAATTGCACAAAGCGAATGTGCAAACGGAGTACCTTTTGCAAAGTACTGGATGCACAACGGCTTTATCAACATTGACAATATAAAAATGAGCAAGTCAAAGGGCAATTTATTCACTTTAAGAGAGATAGTTGCGGAATTTCCGTATGATGTGGTGCGTTTCTTTATTTTAAGCGGTCACTACAGAAGCCCTATCAACTTCTCGCGCGAGCTTATGACGGCCGCAGGCACAAGCCTTGACCGCATTAAAAACTGCGCTAAATCGCTTGATTTTATCGTTAAAAACACAAGCGGCGAAATGACAGCCGAAGAAAAGGAGCTCTCCGCACAGGCAGATGCTTTCCGCGTACAGCTTGAAACGGCTATGGAGGACGATTT
>DLBD01000003.1 GCA_002494125.1 Ruminococcaceae bacterium UBA7030
TTGCCCCATTCCTGATAATAACCTCTTCCTCCGACACAAATAAGCATTTGTCCGCCTCCGCTTTTTGCGTGGTGAATATGCCAATTATTTCTGCAGCCCGGTTCGAAGGTTACGTTAAAAATAGGTATCTGCTCGCTTGATACGGGAGCAAGATAGCTTTGACCAACAAAAAACTCAC
Organism: Ruminococcaceae bacterium UBA7030; assembly: GCA_002494125.1. Classification (GTDB taxonomy): domain Bacteria; phylum Bacillota; class Clostridia; order Oscillospirales; family Acutalibacteraceae; genus Eubacterium_R. Next base: position 179 of record DLBD01000003.1, read on the forward strand.
CATACGGGTTAGGCTCTCCGATAGGAAACATTATCTCATTTTGGAATTTGTCCTTATCGTTTAACGCCTCGTCTTCTTCATTCCACACCTCTTTTGCAAGGCGGAACACTGCCCAGCCCTTCGGCCAGCCCGTATACATTGTGCAGTGTGTTATAACCGCAACAATTTCGTCTTTTGTAACTCCGTTATTTTTTGCGTTAATAAGATGATATTTAAGCGAGCTGTCTGTTATTCCGCTTGCCATAAGCGAAACGACGGTAACAATACACTTTGTCTTTACGTCAATAGCTTCTTCGTTCCACACCTCACCGAAAAGAACATCGTCGTTAAGATGCGCAAAGCTCGGAGCAAAATCGCCAAGCTGCTCTCTTCCGGCAGTCTGAACTATTTTTTTACTCATAATTATATCTCCTTTATGCTAATAGCCATTATTATCTGTTTTTCTATTATCTTATCACAAAAGCAAAGGATAGGCAATATACCTACCCTTTTCTTTTAAGTGTTTTTTATTATTCTTCGCTTTCGGGTGAATACTCGATTATGTCGCCCGGTTGGCAGTTAAGCGCCTCGCAAAGTGCAATAAGCGTTGAAAATCTTATGGCGCTTACACGTCCGTTTTTGAGTTTTGACAGATTGACATTTGCAACGCCTACCTTCTCCGAAAGCTCATTAAGGCTTATCTTTCTGTCAGCCATAACTCTGTCAAGCCGTAATATTATTTTGCCCATATTGCACCCCTTAAAGTGTTTCATCGGATTCCTTCTGCAGCTCGGCGCCATACTTGAATATCATAACAAGAATATACACAACCGCTACAAGAAGAACACTTCCTATATTAAGTGAAAACTCATAACCCGAACCGACGGTAAGCGACGACTTGAAACCGTCGAAAAGCATATATAAAATAACTGCAGGAATAAGAGAATAAGCAAAGTTTGTCATCTTTTTTATTATATCCTGTGAAAACGGAGTATCGCACGATTTAAGCGATTTCATCAGCGATTTAACCATATAAAGAGAAACGGTCACAGCGCCGAAGAAAAGAAAAGCAAACAGTAAAGCAGCAATAATTTTTCCGACGCTGAAGGTTATATCCTGAGAGACAACATTAACGCTCAGCCCGTCATCAGTTTCAGTAACACTTATCTGACTTATGTCTGAATCGCTTACTTGTGCCTGCGCATCTTCTCCAACAAGATTACTTAAATCCTCCACTCCGCCAATCTTTATGAAATGATTGAGTTTTCCAAGGAAATTACCCTGCGAGGTGATGTTAATATTATTATTCATTTTAACATTTATTTCATCCTTAGACACAGTCATTGCGCCTGCTGCAGTAATTGCGGTAATCACCATTGCGGTTATTGTCAGCACAATCATAATAATTGAAACTATGTACCCGATTAAGCCGGCTGTGTTAATACTTTTAATTGCTGAATTTTTCATAATTGCCTCCGAAAAATTAAATTTTTAACGTTTATCGTTAATTCTATTATAGCATGCTTTTTATATTTGTCAACATATTTTTAATGTTTATCGTTAAATTTTGTTTTGCTTCAAAAACATCTGATAAATGTAACTATAATGATTTTGACCTACGCAAAGCAACTTTAATTAAAAAAATTATTTATTTTTTTATTATTATGTAGTATAATTAATATCATTCAATTAATGGAGAGAAAGTATGAACATCAGAAAAGTATATGGCGAAAGCGAGCTGACAGTTTATATTAACGGAAAGCTTGACGCTTCAACTGCCCCGCAGGTGAAGCAGGAAATCAAACCTGAGCTTAAGAATATCAATTCACTTATACTTGATATTGCTGATTTGGAATACATATCTTCCGCCGGGCTACGTGTAATTCTTTCGTTTCACAAAAAGCTTAAATCAAAAGGTACCGTTACCATAAGAAACGCAAACAAAAACATTATTGATATTTTTGATTTAACAGGCTTTAACAAAATTATTAATATCGAATGATTTTAAGTTAAGTTACGCAGAGAGGGTGAAGCCATATTGAATATGAATAAAACTGTGGCTGCGCCACTTGTGTTTGAAAAGCTTTCAATTTCACAAAAAGCGGAGGTTGAAAGAATCAGACTGTCCTTTGGCAACACGCTGTATCTTTACACCTTTGCATCTCTTTTTTCATGGAAAGAGGATGAGGGTTATGAAATATGTATAGCAGACAATGCCTTCATTGTAAAAAACAACGCCGAAGGTGATTGCTCATACCTCTTCCCCTGCGGGAGCGACGAAGGCAAAAAAGAACTTATTGACACACTTTTGTTATATGAAAAACCTGTATTTTATACATTGACAGATAATGATAAGTTTTTTCTTGAAAACGAATATCCGAATCGCTTTCATTTTGAGAACTGCCGCAACGAATACTCTTATTTATACGACAAAAACGAACAGATAGAGCTCAAAGGAAAAGCGTATAAAAGCCTCAGACATCAGATTAACATAGGCCGTGCCTCAGCAGAAAAATGGACCGTAGAGCCGATTAACGACGGCAACATTAAAAGAGCGCTTGACATTAACGAGCAATGGACAAAAATAAAGGGTGTAAACGATATTGCGGACTTAGCGGCATCGCAGGAAGCCTTGAAGAATTTTTCAAAGCTTTCGATGTGGGGCTTAATATTTAACGCAGACGGCAAGGATGTCGCTTACATAGCCGGTACGTTTGTAACTCCCGAAATTTTTGACATAAGCTTTTGCAAAGTACTCAACAACAACTGTGACTGTTTTATTAAATGGGCTTTATACTGTGAGTTACCAAAAGAAACAAAAACGGTGGATTCCGAAGAGGATTTAGGTCTTGAAGGATTAAGAAAACATAAACTCTTGCGCCAGCCAAAAGAGCTTACGCGCATTTGGAAAGGCATTTTACTATGAGTGACATTTCAGCATCAAATATAAAAAGCAGAGCTTTTACCGACAAAATGTTTCGTCGGCTTTTTTGGCCTACCCTTATGTCAGCAATCGGTCTTGCTCTCGGTGATGTTGCGGACGCATTATTCGTTGGTATCCGCCTTGGAAAAGTCGGACTTGCAACAATGTCGCTTGTTGCACCGGTATATATGATTTATAACGTTCTTGACGTAGGAATTGCAGTAGGAACTTCAGTAAAATACACGCAGGAGCTTGGCAAGGGTAACGCAAAAAAAGGAATAGAAATCTTTTCGCAAATGCTTATTTTTGCCGTAGTGCTCAGCATAATAGTTGCTGCCGTGGGTATTGCGGGTATGCCGTATATTCTTCGTTTTCTCGGTGCGGGTACAAGACACAGTGAGCTTTGGAGTTATACAAAAGAGTACCTTGAGATAATGTTTCTCGGCGCTCCGCTAACATTTATATACTTCTTACTATATTACTGTGTAAGGTGTGACGATGCCGAAAAGCTTGCAAGCGCAGGCTTTACCATCGGATATTTAACCGATGTTGTAGCAAGCGCCGTTTTCATTATGGGCTTAAAGCTTGATGTACGCGGAGCAATATACGCAACCGTATTGGGTAAAGCTGTGGGCATATGCATTTTTTTAATTCACTTTACTCGAAAATGGGCAATACTGAGATTCAAACCTGTCAAGCCCGATTTCAAGATAATTTTCTCTGCACTTAAAACCGGAATGTCGTCATCAGTGGGATACATAGGCGAGTTTATTGCTCTTATTGTTGTAAATAACATACTGCTGAGAATCGGCGGTTCGAGTGCACTTGCACAGCTTAATGTTGTGCAGGATGTATCATATGTTTCACTTGCGATATATATGGCGCTGGGCGACACGGTTCAGCCGCTAAGCGCAACCTTCTTTGCAGAACACAACAACGGCGCTATCAAACGCACAATGTCACTCGGCATCAAAACCGGAATAATATGCGGCGCAGTTATCGCTGCTTTATTTGCAATATTTGCACCGTCAATATGCAGTTTGTTCGGTTTGACCGGCAGCACGATTGACGCAGGCGCATTTGCCATAAGGCTTTTCTGCCTTTCCATAATTCCTGCCGGAATAAGCTTAACCTGGAGTTCCTGCTTCCAGGCAATTAAAAGAGAAAGAATTGTTTTTCTTATTAATCAGCTTCGAACGTTTATATGCTTCTTAATATTCGCATTAATTCTGTCGCAATTCAACATTAGATGGTTCTGGTTCACCTTCCTTGGAGCAGAACTTCTCACTCTTGCTATATGGGTGCCTATTGCACTTCTGAAAAAACAGAAGGTGTCCGACAAGGTGTTCACATATCTTCTTGACGTCAACTCGACAGACTTATCTGACCTGCTTGCAAAAACGGAAGCCTTTTGTGAAGAGAACGACGCAAGCCCAAAGCAGATATATTACACAACTATGTGCATTGAGGAAGTTTGTCAGGCTATTATTGAAAACGCATTTAACAGAAAAGGCGATGAATATATTCAGCTTACCGTGTGTTTGGAAAACAGCGGTTCGGTTACGCTTCATATGCGTGACAATGCGGTAAACTTTAATCCTTTTGCAATGAAAACAGGTCAGAATTACGACGACCCCGACCATCTTGCATCGCTTGGTATTCAGATGGTAAAAAGCAAGTCAAAGCAATTCTTTTACCGCAGATATGCTAATTTCAACACCCTTACCGTGGAGGTGGAATAGCATATGAGAACTGAAATACGCACGGCTTTGAAAAAGGACATTCCTATACTTTGCAGTATCTGGAAGACCTGCTTTGATGACGATGAAGAATATATAAAGCTTTTCTACGAAAAAAACTTTGAAAGAATTGAAGTACTCGTGCTTTGCGAAAACGAAAATATTGTCAGTATGGTGCATCTTCTTAATGCGGCTTTTGTTGATTCAAAAGGCTGTCAAAATGCAAAATATGTTTATGCAGGCGCAACCTTTCCTGAGTATCGCAAAAACGGCTATTTTGGAATGCTTTTGAAACACGCAACAGACAATGCTAAAAAAAGCGGAGATATTCTTTTTCTTAAGCCTGCCACACCGATTCTTGCTAAATCTTTTGACAGATTTGATTTTAAGGTTGACTCATATTTTAATTTAGTGACGATATACCCGAAAGACAAACAGGAGTTTTCCTCCCGCATACTGTCAAGCGAAGAATATAATAACTTGCGAAACGCCGCCTTTTCCTATAGACCTTATGTTAAATGGGAGAATGAACATATCGAATGGTGCATTGAGGAAAACGAGTATTATTCGGGCAAAACGCTTGAAATTAATCTTGAAAATAACCGGCACTTTATTATGGCTTATCCTGACGGCGATACGCTTATTGTAAATGAAACTGATATGAATTTAAGTGAGCTTAAAAGGATAAGCGGCGCGCTTTGTGAAAAATTTTGCACAAAGCTTATAAAGGCTTATATGCCGGATTATTCCTGCGACGAGGGAGAAAGGATTATTTCCTCTTCGGTCTTTAACTCAACAAATAAAAACACTTATGCTAATTTAATTCTTATATAAAGGAACGAATATTATGGCTACAAAAATGAAAGTAAAAAAGAACAGAATTATATCACTGCGATTCAAAACAATTGCAGTTATACTCATTGCTGCTATTATTCTGTCAAGTATTGCCGTAACTATCAGCTATCACGTTTACAGCAACACGATGGACAACCATTACAAAACACTTGCAACTAACCTTGCACAGACTGCGGCAACACAGCTCGACACCGACGCTTTACAGCGTTATTATGACGAGGTTAAGCAAATCGGCGAATACGATGACGATTTGTACTGGGAGGACGAAGAATACCGTGCCGAATATGACGCAAAGGCAGAGGCTATCAAGGACGAACAGTATTTTGAAATGCTTGATACTCTCTTTGACATAAAGGACAGTAATGATATTGAATATCTTTATGTTCAAAAGCTTGACGGTGACGGTAATTGCACATATTTATTTGATGCAGACCGCGCCGATGACAGATGCCAGCTTGGTACAACTCACGAGATTTCGGGTCCTGCCAAAGAGATTGACGACCCTGAAAACGGCGTGCCTGCTTTCATTTCAAACGATGCATACGGATGGCTTGTTACCTCATTCGTTCCCGTAAGGGATGATGCCGGAAATCCGGTTGCTCTTGTCGGCGTTGACGTTTCAATGGACGATATTATGCAGGACCGTTCGGAGTACCTTGAATATGTCCTTACATTTATGGTTGTTGCCGTAATTATAATAAGTATATTAATTCTTGTAAGCGTTAACGCAACGATTGTAAAGCCCATAAACACACTTTCGTCAGCCGCAAGATCTTTTGTTGAAAACCACAGAAAAGGCGCACGTAACGACTCCAAGCTTGCTAAACTAAAAATAAAAACGGGCGACGAGATTGAAACGCTATGCGATTCCATTAAGCAAATGGAAAAAGATATTAACGATTACATCACCCACCTTACAGCCGTTACTGCTGAAAAAGAAAGAATAGGAGCCGAGCTTGAGCTTGCAACAAGAATTCAGGCTGATATGCTTCCAAACATTTATCCTGCCTTTCCTGAAAGAGAGGACCTTGATATATTCGCAAGCATGACTCCTGCTAAAGAGGTCGGCGGCGACTTTTACGA
>DLBD01000115.1 GCA_002494125.1 Ruminococcaceae bacterium UBA7030
ACCGCCGAGAAGCTCTCTCATGTTTGCGTTACCTTCTGAGAAAAGGTAGCAATACTTCTTTGCCATTTAAGAAATACCTCCTAAAAGAATTTACAAATTGTTATACCGTGATAGAGGCACTTGCAATCTGCCTCCTTGGTATAATGCGATAAAATTATAACATATATAGGTATAAAATACAAACATTTTTTGTAAATTTTTATCTTTATGCGCATTTGTCTTGAAAAAAGAAAAAATTTGTTGCATAATATTAAAAAATAATCATTTCCGATACGGAGGAAAATATATGAAATGTGCAATAATTCTTGCCGGCGGCAAGGGAACAAGAATGAAGGCAGACTGTCCTAAGGTTATGTGCAAGGTGCTTTTCAAGCCGATGATAAGCTATGTTATCGACGCTGTTAAAGAAGCAGGCGTTGAAGATATCTGCGTAATTACCGGTTACAAGCACGAGGAGGTTGAGGCATATCTTTCGCAAGATATCAAAACTGCTCTTCAGGAGCCCCAGCTCGGAACAGGCCACGCAGTTATGCAGGCAAATGATTTTATCGCCTCCCACCTTGGCGACGATATACTTATATTAAACGGCGACGGTCCGCTTATGGACGCTGAAACAATCAACAAAGCTTATGACTATCATAAGAACAACGCTAACGCAATCACTCTTATCAGCGCCATGGTAGACGACACAACGGGTATCGGCCACATTAAAAGAGATGAAAACGGAACTCTTCTGAGAATTGTTGAGGACAAGGACGCTACCGAAGAGGAAAAACTTATTAAAGAGTCAAATGCAGGCTGCTACTGGTTTGGCGGAGCCGACCTTCAGTATGCGCTCTCAAATATCACAAATGAAAACGTTCAGAATGAATACTATCTTACCGACAGCCTTGAAATTCTCATTTCTGCCGGCAAGAATGCAGGCGCATATGTTGTTGAAAACAGCGAGGTCGTTCTCGGTGCAAACGACAGAAAGCAGTTAAATGACCTCAACACAATTATGAGGAGAAATATAAATACGCGTCTTATGCTTGAGGGTGTTGACATTCCGTGCACGGACGGCGTTATGATCGGCAAGGATGTAAAAATCGGCAACTCAACCGTAATCCTTCCCAATACAATTATAATAGGCGATACGGTTATCGGCGACGGCTGCGAAATCGGTCCCAACACTTATATCGACAATTCCACAATCGGCAACGGTGTAATACTCGACAACTGCAAAATTCTTGACTCAACGGTTGAAAACGGTGTTGACTGCGGCCCGTTTGTTAAGGTAAGAGCAAACTCAACGCTTGCTGAAAACGTGCACATCGGCAACTTTGTAGAGGTTAAGAATTCACATGTGGGTAAGGGTACGAAAAGTGCTCACCTCACATACATCGGCGATAGCGACGTCGGAAGCGACGTAAACTTTGGCTGCGGTACTGTTACATGCAATTATGACGGCAAGACCAAGTCCCGCTGCACAATCGGCAACGGCGCTTTCATCGGTTGTAACACAAATCTTATCGCACCGGTTGAGGTTGGCGATATGGCATACATCGCCGCAGGTTCAACGATAACCGACAGCATTCCCGAAAAAGCACTTTCCGTTGCAAGAGCAAGACAAGTTATAAAGGAAGGCTGGGTTGAAAAGAAAAAGCCTTACAAAAACCAGAAATAACAGGAGAATATTTTGAAAAGGGCATTTGCACTAACTATGACGGCGATACTTCTTTGCACTGTTTTTGTGTCCTGCAGGCAGGCTAAAGAGGCTTCTGCAACAACAGAGTCAGCCGCAAAGACGAGTACCACCACAACCACGATGAGAACGACGGAGGATCTTGAAACTACGTTTGAGGAGGCTCAGACCTGGCATATTTATCCCGCGCTCGAAAAGGATGAGTACGGCGATTATCCGTATGAAATCTCCTCCTACACTACATACTATCAGACCTCGAACGAAACAAGAACGACCAATATACGAAATGCCGTTGCAAAGCTTGACGAGCTGTGCATTCCCGACGGAGCAACCTTCAGCTTTAACCAGACTGTCGGCAAAAGAACCGTGCTGGCAGGCTATGAGGAAGCGAAGATTGTCAAGGGCGACGAATTCGTTGACGGGCTCGGCGGCGGCATATGTCAGGTAAGCTCGACAGTTTTTCAGGCTGCGCTTCGTGCAAACCTTAATATTACCGTTCGCGCCTGCCACTCGCTTGAAATAAGCTATGTTCCGCTCGGCGCTGATGCGACAGTTCAGTGGAATTCGCAGGACTTTCAGTTCAAAAACAATTCAGGCTGCGACATCAAACTTGTTGTTTCCGCCTCAGGCGGAAGCCTGACCTGCACAATTTATGCAAAAGAGGATGTTGCGCCAAGCGACCTTAAGGTCGACATTTCCAAAAGCGGTGAAACCTACGTTCTGACGAGAACTGTTGACGGAGTTGAAAACTACCACACCGACAGCAAATATCAGAAGCCGAAGGAAACGACCACCGAAACCACAAAGGCATAAAAAAGGACTATCGTTTGGGGCGTCCGTCATAAAGAAGGTTAGGTTTTGGCT
>DLBD01000119.1 GCA_002494125.1 Ruminococcaceae bacterium UBA7030
TTTGAGCATAAAGGAACAGCTTTTGTGGCTCTGGGCGGTAAGGGTGTTCGGAGCCGGAAATAAAAGAATATGGGAGCTGTCTGCCAACTATGAGGATATAACCGAGTTTGCATCGGACCTTGCAAGGGGCAGGGTATCGGGAATGTCTGACACGGAGAAAAAGAGGGTCAGAGAGGTAAAGCCCGATGATGTGAAGAAGGTCTACACACAGGTAGTGGAAAGCGGTACGAAGATATATTGTTACGGAAGTGAGGGCTATCCGCAGGCACTGACGCAGATCGCAGATCCGCCTGCAGTGCTGTTTTGCAAGGGTAACCTTGACTTTCTCAACGATAGGAGCGTACTTGCCGTTGTCGGTACGAGAGAGCCTTCGGAGTATTCTGATATGGCGTGCAGACGCTTCAGCAGGGAGCTTTCACGCAGAGATGTGGTGATTGCCTCGGGGCTGGCAAAGGGGATAGATACTGCGGCTGTAACGGCTGCCTTCGAGAACGGAAAGCCCGTTGTCGGGGTATATGCAAAGGCCTTTGAGGAATGCACAGATGAAACTGAAAAAGAGCTTATCAATGCTGTATCGCAAAACGGTGCGGTGATAACGGAGTATTATCCCGGGGCTCAGAGAAATCTGTACGCCTTCAAAAACAGGAACAGAATTATGATAGGGATATCCTCGGGAGTGTTTTTTGTGGAATGCAGCTCCTCAAGCAGGGGGCTTGACAACTACATAAAGGCACTGTCGCAGGGAAAGCAGATATATGTTATGTCACCGCATGATGTTTTTGACAACAGATACTCGGGACAGGCTCACATGATACGAAACGGCTGCAAGGCTGTGTTTGCACCGTGGGATATTCTTAGCTCGCTCGGCATACCCTACAGTGAGTATCTCGACAGCGATGACATTTATCTCAGACCCTCCGATGACTTCATAGAGAAGAAGCCGAGAGGGAAAAAGAGCTCGTCTGAAAAGGCAAAGCCCAATGATGAAAAACCGAGGGAGACAGCCGTCTCGGAGCTTGATAAGCTTGAACCTCAGAGTGCTAAGCTCTGTGAGCTGATGATGTGCGGGCCTATTCTTGCAGATGAGCTTGCAGTGAAGAGCGGACTTGACATAACCGAGGTATTCGGTCTGCTGACTGAACTGGAGCTTGAGGGCTATGTGAAGTCATACGCAGGAAAGATGTACGGTCTGGTATAAGGGGAGAGGAGTCCGAAAATTCGGACAGCAGCAATTAAGATAAAGGAGAGGTATTTTGGATCTTATTATCGTGGAGTCGCCTACCAAGGTTAGGACGATCAAAAGATATCTTAGCGGAGATTACGATGTTGTCGCATCTATGGGACATCTGAGGGATCTTCCGAAATCAAAGCTGGGAGTGGACATAGAGAATGATTTTGCTCCGCAGTATGTGAACATAAAGGATAAGAGTGCTCTTATCAAGGATATACAGAAAAAAGCGAAAAAGGCAGATCACGTTTATCTCGCAGGAGACCCTGACCGTGAGGGAGAGGCTATTTCATGGCATCTTGCAACTATTCTCGGTCTTGATGTCCACGACAAGAACAGAGTAACCTTTAACGAAATCACTAAAAACGGAGTAACAACAGGTATGGCAAACCCGAGGGAGATTGATCGGGATCTTGTTGACGCACAGCAAGCGAGAAGAATACTTGATCGACTTATCGGCTACAAGCTTTCTCCGTTTATTTCGCAGAAAATAAGAAGAGGACTCTCGGCAGGACGAGTTCAGTCTGTTGCGCTTAGAATAATTGTTGACCGTGAGGAAGAAATCAGAGCTTTCAAACCTGAGGAATACTGGTCAATCGACGCAAAGTTTTATAACCCTCCGTCAAGAAAACTCTTTTCCGCAGCAATTTACAGTAAAGATGGTAAAAAGCTTGCGATAGATAATAAGGCTCAAAGTGACAAGATTCTTTCCGAGCTTGAGGATGCAGAATATGTTGTAAGCTCTGTTAAGAAGGGCAGCAGAAAGAAAAGCCCGACTCCGCCTTTCATAACCTCAACTCTTCAGCAGGAAGCGTCACGCAGGCTCTCTTTCCAAGGCAAGAGAACTATGAAAACCGCACAGGAGCTTTACGAAGGCGTTTCAGCAGGCTCGCTCGGAACAGTCGGTCTTATCACCTATATGAGAACTGACTCTTTAAGAATTTCCGAGGAGGCTCGTGCACAGGGTAATAAATATATTGTTGATACCTATGGAGAAAAGTATCTTCCTAAAAAGCCGAGATATTTCAAATCAAAAAGTAATATCCAGGATGGACATGAAGCTATCAGACCTACAATGCCGGGTGTTACTCCCGACTCTGTAAAGCAGTACCTTACAACAGACCAGTACAAGATTTATAAGCTTGTTTGGGAACGCTTTATTGCATCTCTTATGGAATCCTGCCTTCAGGAAACTATGAAGATTGAAATCAGCGCAAAGAATTATATTTTTGTCGCTACCGGATATACAGTGAAATTTGACGGCTTCACTGCTCTTTATGAGGAGAAGTCGGATGACGACAAGGATGACAGCGCAACAGCACTTCCAAAGATTTCACAGGGAGATATACTTAAGCTCAAGAGTATTCTCGGAAATCAGCATTTCACCCAGCCGCCTGCAAGATATACTGAAGCTTCACTTACAAAAGCGCTTGAGGAAAACGGTGTAGGCAGACCTTCAACTTATGTAACAATCACTTCGACAATTCTCAGCAGAGAATATGTAAAGCGCGAAGGTAAGCAGTTTGTACCGACAGAGCTTGGCGAGGCAGTTACAAATCTTCTTAAGGATAAGCTTCCGAATATTGTTAATGTGAAGTACACCTCGAAGATGGAGGGCGACCTTGATAAAATCGACAGCGGTGAAGAGAATTATAAAGAGATGATAAGGCTCTATTATAATGAGTTTGAACAACCGCTTGAAAAGGCAAAGGCTGAAATGCAGGGCGTTAAGATAAAACTCAAAGAAGAAGAAACCGATGTTGTGTGCGAAAAGTGCGGGCGCAATATGGTTGTCAAGGTCGGCAGATTCGGTAAATTCCTTGCTTGCCCCGGATATCCTGAGTGTAAGAATACAAAACCGCTCGTATTCAAAACGAATGCGAAATGTCCTGACTGCGGCGGTGACGTTATAGAAAAGAAAACAAAGAGAGGCACCTCCTTCTACGGCTGTTCAAATTATCCGAACTGTCATTTTATGACATGGGATATGCCGAGTGATGAGGTTTGTCCTCAGTGCGGAAAGTCACTTTTCAGAAAGAAGGGCAATATTCTCTACTGTCCTGACACAGAGGGTTGCGGATTCACAAAGAAAGCAGAAAGAAAGAAGAAGACAGACGAGTAGTAGTTTATGAAATTCAGAGTAATCGGCGGCGGTCTTGCCGGAGTTGAAGCCGCCTGGCAAATAGCAAATGCAGGCTGCGAGGTTGAGCTTATTGATATGAAAGGGATAAAAAAGTCTCCGGCTCATAAGACAGAGCTTCTCGCAGAACTTGTGTGCTCAAATTCACTTAAGGCTTCACGTCTTGACAGCGCTGCAGGTCTTCTTAAGGAAGAAATGCTCCGTCTTGGCTCACTCACTGTTGAGTGCGCTAAAAAGTGTGCAGTTCCTGCGGGTGGTGCGCTTGCCGTTGACAGAGATGAGTTTTCAAAGCTTGTTACAGACAGAATAAAATCCCATAAGAATATTATTTTCAAAACAGAGCTTGTTACACAGCTTAGAAGGGATGAGAATGAAATTGTCATTGTGGCAACGGGTCCTCTAACCGACGGTGCACTTGCAGAAAGTATCAGCAGCATAACCGGCGATTATCTCTCGTTTTATGACGCAGCGGCTCCGATAGTCACCGCAGAAAGCGTAGATATGTCAAAGGCTTTTGGGGCTTCACGATATGAGCGAGGCGGCGATGACGATTATATTAATTGCCCGTTTAATAAGGAAGAATATGAACTTTTTATTGAAGAGCTTGTAAATGCCCAAGGTGCAGTACTTCATGACTTTGATGTTTACGAGGGCTGTATGCCGATTGAAAAGCTTGCAAAGAGAGGGCTTGACGCACCTCGTTTCGGTCCGATGAAACCTGTTGGTCTTATCGACCCGAGGACAGGGCACAGACCGTGGGCATGCGTTCAGCTCCGACGAGAAAATGCAGACGGCACAATGTTCAATCTTGTAGGATTCCAGACAAATCTTAAATTCGGCGAACAAAAACGTGTGTTTTCTATGATACCCGGGCTTGAAAATGCCGAGTTTGTGCGTTATGGCGTAATGCACAGAAATTCTTTTATTAATTCACCAAAGCTTCTTAACAGTGATTTCAGTTTGAGAAGTGACGGCAATATTTTTTTCGCAGGTCAGATTACCGGTGTTGAAGGTTATATGGAATCCGCTGCAAGCGGTATTATTGCAGGGCTTAATGCTGTAAGACTTTCGCAAAACAAGTCGTCATTTGTTCCGACAAATGTTACGATGCTCGGAGCACTTTGTGCATATATCAGCGATGAAAGTGTGAAATATTTTCAGCCGATGGGTGCTAACTTCGGAGTCCTTCCGCCCATTGAGCCAAAAATAAAAGATAAGCGAGAACGCTATATGGCACTTGCGAAAAGAGCTATAAACTCGCTTGAAAGTGATTTGGAGAATATAAAATGAAAATTATTGTTGATGCCTTCGGAGGCGATAATGCTCCGCTTGAAATAATCAAGGGTGCAATGCTTGCAAGGAAAGAATACGGATGTGATATTGTTCTTGTCGGTGACGAGGATAAAATTAAGCAGTGCGTTTCAGACAACAATATTGACCTTGAAAATACAGTAATTGTTGACGCAAAAGAAGTTATAACAATGCACGACGAAGCAAAGTCCGTGCTTAAGGCAAAGGCTGACTCTTCTATGGCAGTTGGCTTCCGCCTTCTTAATGAGGGCGTTGGCGATGCCTTTGTAAGTGCAGGTAATACAGGAGCAGTTACTGTCGGCGCAACTCTTATAACAAAAAGGATTAAAGGAGTGAAACGACCGGCTATTGCATCAGTTATGCCAAGTGCTAAAAAGCCGATACTTCTTATGGATTGCGGTGCTAACGCCGAATGTCGTGCCGAATTTCTTTATCAGTTCGGTCTTATGGGAAGCCTTTATATGAAAAATATTCTTCATTATGATAATCCAAGCGTTGCACTTGCAAATAACGGTGAGGAGGATACAAAGGGAACCCCGACGGTAAAGGAAGCTTACGCTCTTATGAAAGACGCGCCGTATAATTTTATCGGCAATATCGAGGGCAGGCAGATTCCTTTCGGCGATGCCGACGTGGTTGTTGCTGACGGCTTTACGGGTAACCTTATTCTTAAAACCTATGAAGGCGTTGCAAAGGTTTTGATGTCCGGCATTAAAGATGCTTTTATGAAGAACACGTTATCAAAGCTTTCATATCTCGGCGTTAAAAGCGGTATTGACGATATGAAAAAGCAGTTTGATTATAAAGAATACGGCGGTGCAGTACTTCTCGGCGTTAAAAAGCCGGTTATAAAAGCACATGGTTCTGCTGATGCAAGAACATTCAAAAACGCCGTAAAGCAGGCTGTGTGGTTCCTTGAAAACAACCTGATTGAAGAAATAGAAAAGGCTTTGGAAAACGAAGATGAATGATTTTGAAAAACTTGAAAACAGAATAGATTATCATTTCAACAATACGTTTTTCTTAAAGACTGCACTCACTCATTCAACATATGCTTATGAAAATCCAAGGGGCAATGAATCGAATGAGCGAATGGAGTTTTTGGGAGATTCCGTAATGTCGATTGTGACATCCGAATATCTTTATAAAAAATATCCCGACCTTCCCGAAGGCAGGCTTTCAAAGCTTAAGTCAAGCCTTATTTGTACCGAGGCTCTTTCCGGCTTCGCAAGACAAATCGGACTCGGAAAATATCTTCTTCTCGGTAAGGGTGAAGCGAACAGTAACGGCTACGACAAGCCGACGATTCTTGAAAATGCTTTTGAAGCGCTTGTTGCTGCAATATATCTTGATTCCGACCTTGAAAGCGCAAGAAAGTTTGTTGTTTCATTTCTTGAAAAAACTATTGAGAATAACGCAATAAGCTTCCACGATTATAAATCTGCGCTTCAGGAAATAGTTCAGCAAAATCCGACTGAAATATTAAACTATGTTCTTGTCGGTGAAAGCGGTCCTGACCACAACAAGATGTTTGAATATGAGGTGCATCTCAATTCAAATGTTATCGGAAAGGGTAAGGGATCAAGCAAAAAACAGGCGGAGCAGGAGGCGGCACGGGACGCACTTGTACTTATGGGAGTAATAAAGCAGTGAAAAAAGGTAACATAAGTATTTTTGTGCCCCATATCGGTTGCCCGTGTGAATGCTCGTTTTGTAACCAGAAGACTATAACGGGACAGAGTGAAGCGCCAACAGGTGACGATGTCAGAAAAGCTGTTGAAACTGCACTCAGGCGAAAAGGCTTTGAATACGAAATTGCATTTTTCGGCGGTTCATTTACCGCAATCGACAGGGCATATATGCTTGAACTTCTTAAAAGCGCAAAACCGTTTGTCGAATCAAAGCAGGTTAAAGGAATCAGAATATCAACCCGCCCCGACTGTATTAATGATGAGATACTTGATCTTCTTAAGTCATACGGCGTTACGAGTATTGAGCTTGGTGCGCAAAGTATGGACGACGAGGTTCTTGAGCTAAACCGCAGAGGTCATACTTCGCAGGATGTTATAAATGG
>DLBD01000106.1 GCA_002494125.1 Ruminococcaceae bacterium UBA7030
GTCTTACCATGGTCAACGTGGCCCATTACGCAGACAACAGGAGGTCTTGTAATCGCATTTTCATCGTTTTCAACATCCTCTTCAATAATCTGCTCTTCGATTGTGATTTCAACCTTCTTGTTAACCTTTGCTCCAAGTTCGGTTGCAACAATCTCAGCTGTATCAAAATCAATAACCTCATTGACGCCTGCCATAACTCCGAGCGCCATAAGCTTTTTGATAACCTCGTTTGCAGTCATACGAAGAAGACTTGCAAGATCGCCGACTGTAATCTCGTCGGGAACATCAATAGTGATCTGCTGCTTCTTTCTCTGTTCAGCAATACGGGCAAGGCGCTGTGCCTCAGTTTCCTTCTTTGAGCGGGCATGCATACCCTGCGGCTTTTTCTTTCTGTACTGCTTTGACTTCTGATTAAGCTTCTGCTTTTTCTGATAGTCATTCATATTGGAAGCGGGAGCGATATCCTCATACTTCTGATCATACTTTGAAAGGTCGATATTATTAACCCTTGTATCAACGTGACGAGCCTCGCCCTTTGTTCTTGCCTGAGGTGTCTTTGAAGCTTTTTTCTTCGCCTTTTCCTCATCACGTTTTGCTGCCTGCTCTGCCATCTGGAGAATTGCAGCCTGGTTCTTCCTCTTCTGATCCTCCGGCTTTTTCTCCTTTGCAGGCGCTTCCTTCTTCGGCTTCTTCGCAGCTGCTTTTTCGCCTGCTGCAAAATAAGCGTCAAAGCTCTCAACACTGTTTTCCTGAGTGAGCTTTTCAAAAATAACATTGAGCTCATTTTCCTCAAGTGCGGTACTTGCCGTTCTTTTTGCAGTGCCGCAGTATGTGTTAAGAATACTTACTATATCTTTGTTAGCCATTCCGAAGTCCTTGGCAACTTCAGAAACCTTAACCTTAATTACCATATATCATTTCCTCCTGCGTTAGTAGTGATATTATCCTTTTGCAAAAATTATCATCGTCAACCGTCATAACGCCAGCCCTGTAACCGAGCGAAAAGTGTATTTCGTCAATCGTGGGTTTTATGATGTAAACGGGTATATCGGGATTATGTTTTTTTGTGAAAACCTCAAATTCTTTAACAAGTCGCTTTGAGGAATCAGAAGTGAAAACAATCATTTTTGCCTTTTTCTTCGCCACGGACTGAAGCGCCATATCGTGCCCCATTGAGAGCTTACCTGCTCTTCTTGCAAGTCCGAGCATTGACAACGCTTTGCTTTCAGGCATTTTTCATTTCCTCTTCCATAAGGTTATAAACCTCATCGCTGATTGGCTGGGAGAATGCTCTTTCAAAAGCTTTCTTCTTTCTTGCAAGCTTTAAACATTCGGGGTTTTTACAGACGTACGCTCCTCTTCCTGATTTTTTACCTGTCAAATCAAGAGAAACATCGCCTTCGGGACTTTTGACAACACGTACAAGTGTACGCTTTTCAAACATTTCGCCGCAGCCTGTACACATTCTCATTGGTACCTTTTTTGTTTTCATAATCTCACTTCCGATGTAATTCTTTATGTTAAATTATTCTGCGTTTGCCTCTGACTCAGGCTTGATGTCAATATTCCAACCGGTAAGTCTTACTGCAAGACGAACATTCTGTCCCTTGTTACCGATTGCAAGTGAAAGCTGGTCATCGGGAACAATAGCTCTGCAGGTCTTTTCTTCTTCGTCAAGCACTGTAACGCTTATAACGTCGGACGGTGCAAGGGATGCTGAAACGAAATCAACCGCATCTTCACTGTAATTAATAATGTCAATCTTCTCGCCGCCGAGTGCGTCAACGATATTTGAAACCCTCTGACCTCTCGGTCCGATACATGCACCAACGGGATCAACATCTTCGTCCTTAGTATACACCGCAATTTTTGACCTTGAGCCTGCCTCACGGGAAACCGACTTAATCTCAATAGTGCCGTCGTAAATCTCAGGTACCTCCTGCTCAAACAGACGGCGCACAAGACCCGGATGTGTTCTTGAAACCATAATCTTCGGTCCCTTTGTTGTTTCCTTAACGTCGACAATAAACACCTTGGTCTGTGTACCTTCAACAAGCACTTCACCGGGTACCTGCTCAGCCTTCGGAAGCATTGTCATAGTTTTACCGATGTAGAGCGTTGCGTTGCCTGTTTCAGGATCAATTCTGTCAACCTTTGCGCTTACAAGCTCCTGAGTCTTTGACTTGAACTCCTTATAAGCCTTACCTCTCTCTGCGTCACGAAGCCCCTGACGGATGCTGTGCTTTGCCTTCTGAGCAATGATTCTGCCGAGTTCCTTAGTTTTAATCGGGATATCAATTGTTTTTCCAACCTTTGCACTTTTTCGAATCTGCTGTGCCTGTTCAAGTGTGAGGTCCGTGTCGGGATCTTCAATCACCTCAACAACATTCTTTCTTACAAAGACTTTTATCTTCTGCTTTTCCTCATTGATTTCGCAGAAAACGATGTCCTTGCCGTTATATTCCTTTTTAATTGAGCTGATTACTGCCTGAGAAATGTTTTCGTAAATGCTTTCCTTCGGTATTCCTTTTTCCGCCTCAAGCATTCTTACTGCCTCAAAAAATTCCTTACTCATTTTTTCCTATCATCCTTTCTGTATGTTAATTATAATTGCTTTTCAAAATCCTTGATGTCAAAATCATCAAGTTTTACATATGACGTTTCTTTTTTGCCCACGGTAATAGTTTTTCCGTTGACAAGCTCAACTGTGATTTCTCCGTTTTCGTAAGAGGTCATAACTCCGTTAAAATCCCTCACCTTTTCAATCGGGCGAATAAGCCTCATCATAACCTTTGAGCCGACATATTTTTCAAAATGAGCGTCAGTTACAAGTTCCCTTTCAATTCCGGGTGAGCTTACCTCAAGTGTGTATGCCTGGCTTATCGGGTCAGCCTCGTCAAGTGGCTTTGTAATTGCATGAGTCAAATCAACGCAGTCGTCAATTGAAACTCCGCCGTCTTTGTCAATAAATATTCTCAGATACCAGTCGGTACCCTCCTTGACGAAGCGGATATCCCAAAGCTCCAATCCGAGTTCATCAGCAAACGGCTTTACAATTTCCGTCACTCTTGAAACGGTATTTCCTTTTCCTGCCAAGTAAAAACCTCCTTACAATAACAAGAGAGCGAGCCTTTGGCTCACTCCCGTTTAACTTTAATCTAACATAAATATAATAGCACAGGAAATTAAAATGTCAAGAGTTTTTTAATTTATATATTATATAATTAAACATATTTGTGTCTAACTTTAATAAAGCGCTGTAAAAGTTAAGCATTATGTGTTATAATATGTCGTAAATCAGAATAGAAAGGCAAGAAAAATGAAGGACGTTAAGTGGATTTTCTTTGACCTCGGCTCAACAATAGTTGACGAAAGGGACTGCTTTGAGGATAGGTTCAGGAAAACAATTGAAGGAAGCAGCATACCCTATGAATTATTCAAAGGCCGTGTAATTGAATATGCAAAGACAAGCGATATTCCATTCAGACTCGCCATTGCAAAATACGGTCTGTCAAAGCCGAAATGGAACACAAGCCTTGAAAAGCTTTATCCGGACGCAAAAAAAGTGCTTGAGGCACTTTCGCATAACTACAAGCTCGGTCTTATTGCAAACCAACCTCCCGGAACAGAAAAAAGGCTTAAGGACTGGGGAATACTTGAATACTTTGACATAGTAAAGGCTTCGGCTGAAGAAAAGCTTGAAAAGCCGAGCACAAAAATATTTTGGAAATCACTCGAAAAAGCAGGCTGTAAGCCTGAAGAGGCAGTAATGGTCGGCGACAGGATTGACAATGATATCCTGCCTGCAAGAAAAATCGGTATGAAAACCATATGGATTAAGCAGGGCTTTGCTATTGCGCACGACAACAGCACATTGCCAACATACACAATAAACGCACTTTCCGATCTGCTAATGATTTTCGATGTTCCGTCAACAACCGACGAGGATGTTGATTACATTTTTGAAGAATAAAATAAATAGAAAAGAAAAAGACATTCGCAATGAATGTCTTTTTTGTTGGTATGATAATGAACTTACTTAAGTTCAACCTTTGCGCCTGCCTCTTCAATCTTAGCCTTGAGAGCCTCTGCGTCAGCTGCAGGAACAGCTTCTTTGATAGGAGCAGGAGCGCCGTCAACGATAGCCTTTGCTTCCTTAAGACCAAGACCTGTTGCCTCACGAACTGCCTTAATAACCTGAATCTTGTTAGCGCCAACCTCAGCGAGAACTACGTCAAACTCTGACTTCTCTGCTGCGCCGCCTGCTGCACCGCCTTCTGCAGGTGCTGCTACTGCTACTGCTGCTGCAGCGCTTACGCCAAACTCTTCTTCTACTGCTGATACGAGCTCTGAAAGCTCAAGAACTGTGAGAGCCTTAAGCTCTTCAACAATTGCTGTAACTTTTTCTGATGCCATTTTAATTTCCTCCGTAAAAATTTAGTGAAATGTGTTATTTTAATTACTCAGCTGTTTCCTCAGCCGGTGCTTCTTCTGCGGGAGCTGCTTCCTCTGCAGGAGCTTCAGCTGTTTCTTCAGCCGGTGCTTCCTCTGCAGCCTCTTCTGCAGGTGCCTCTGCAACTTCCTCTGCAGGTGCTTCTGCTGCTTCTTCAGCCGGTGCTTCCTCTGCCTTTTCAGGCTCAGAAGCCTCTACGCCGCCCTTGTCAACAATAGCCTGTACTGCACGGGCGAATGCTGCGATAGGTGCGTTGAATACGTTGCAGACTGTTGCAAGAAGAACTTCTCTTGATGGAAGCTTTGCAAGAGCAATAAGCTTTTCCATTGGAATAATCTCGCCGTCAAGATAACCACTCTTTAATGAGAAGTTGTCGTGAGAGTCAGCATACTTCTGAAGAATACGAGCAGATGCTACATAATCGTCATTTGATGTTGCGATTGCTGTTGTGCCTTCAAGAACAGCGTCAAGTCCTTCAAGACCTGCGTCCTTAGCTGCTCTTTCAAGAATTGAATTCTTAATAACAGTGTATTCAACACCTGCCTCACGAAGCTCACGACGAAGCTTTGTGTCGTCGGCAACATTGATACCCTTGTAGTCAACAACTACACCTGCGCAAGAATTCTTGATTCTCTCTGAAAGGTCAGCAACCATTTGCTTTTTCTTTTCAAGAACTGCTACACTTGGCATTATCATACCTCCATAATTATTTGCCACCAAGGTGGTCTTTTTATGGCTGTTCCACCGTGTATAAAAAAGTGCATTCCAAAGAAATTCCCGGAATGCACATAACAATCTATAACATAGTTATCGAATGCTCATTCCTCGGCAGGCGCTATGCTTACACTCAAAGAGTACCTGCTGTCTTTGGTTGAACAGCGTAATGTATTATACATCATATAAACTATGATGTCAATAGCCTGATTGAATTATTCAGCAGATGCTGCGGAGCCGCACTTATTTGTATTAATTTTAATACCGGGGCCCATTGTTGATGCAACTGCTACTGACTTAAGGTAAGTACCCTTTGCTGCATCAGGCTTTGCCTTGATAACAGCGTCAAGAAGGGCATTGAAGTTCTCCATAAGCTTATCAGAGCCGAATGAAGCCTTACCAATCGGACAGTGAATGATGTTTGTCTTATCAAGACGATACTCAACCTTACCGGCCTTGATATCGTTGATAGCCTTAGTAACATCCATTGT
>DLBD01000044.1 GCA_002494125.1 Ruminococcaceae bacterium UBA7030
GTTTCCGTCGATATCATAGAGCTTATTGCCCTTAGCCTTTGTCATAACAATCGGGAAAGGATAGTTAAAAGCAAGGTTGTGCTGAACACCGCCGGGGATGACGTTTCTTGCTTCGGTAATCATTTCCTTTGACTTTGCGCACTTCTTGTTAAAGTACTCTTCCTCGTACTTCTTGAGAGCTGCACGGTTAATTGAATAAATAGGCTTTTTGATGAGCGCGTCAAGCTGTGCTGTAATAAGCGCTGCATCAGGATACTCTGAAATAGCAAATCTTGTATCCATAGGAATTATACCCCCTTAAAAATATTTATGTATTCCGTGAGCGAGCGCTCACCTTTTCGGGCGTGAGTGACTGCTCACTAAATTTACACTTTTAGTATATCACTTTTTACTGATTTGTCAAATGCTTTTATAATAATTTTTGGTTATATTGGTTGCAAATATTTGCAAATAGTGGTACTATTAATTGTATTAATTTGGTCTTGATTATGTAAATCAGAAGGAGATTTGTATATGGTGCACAAAGCGTTTGGGCAAAATTTGTGCAACGATACAAAATTCAGAAAATGACGCAAAAAAAATTTTACAAGGATGCCTTTGAGAGAATTGACGACTCAAGAAAAAACAAGCTTCTTGAAATCGCCATCGACGAGTTCGCGTCAAAAGGCTATAAAAATGCAAACATAAATATAATAGCGAAAAATGCGGGCATATCTATCGGGCTTATGTATAAGTATTTTGCGACCAAGGACGACCTTTTCATCACCTGCTTAAAGCACGGTATGGATTTACTTGACAAATCTCTTTACGAGATTATGCAAAGCGACGACAAGCTTCTTGTGAAGACTGAAAAGCTTATAAGAACTATCTGCGCTCACTCGAAAAGCCACTCGAAATACATCAGGCTTTACAACGAAATCGGCGCTGAAAAAGGCGCAAGCGAGCGCACAAGGATGATGGTTGAGGAGATTGAAACGAAGAGAAGCTCAATTTACATCACAACGATTGCACAGGCGCTTGCAAACGGTGACGTCAGGGACGACCTTGACCCGAGGCTTTTCGCCTACTTTCTCGACAATCTTCTTACTATGCTTCAGTTTGCTTACACCTGCGACTACTACCGTGAAAGGTTTATGATTTTCACAGGCGTTGATATTAACGAGGCTGACGACGAAAAGATTATTTCACAGCTTCTCTCATTCATTGAATCGGCATTCACCGTTTCGCACGAGGAGCTTAAAAAGTTATAATTTGTTTTAGGGGGAATATAAATGAGTAAGTATGTTATCACATACGACATAGGAACAACGGGTATCAAAACCTGTCTGATTGAAATTGACGACACTATGCACATACTCGGCTCTTCAACCGCCGGTTACAACCTTTACGTCGATGAGGAAACCGGCGTTAAAGGCGGTGCGGAGCAGGACGCTGACGAATGGTGGGGCGCAATGTGCTCTACCACAAGAGAGGTGTTTGAAAAGGTACCCGATGTTTCAAAAGAACAGATTGAGGGTATCAGCTTCTGCTCGGCAATGCAGGGACTTGTTCTTGTTGACAAGGAGGGTAACTGTATTCGCAGACCTATGACATATATGGACCAGCGAGCAAGGGAGGAAATCAAAAAAGGTATTGCTCACGGCTTCCAGATTGCAGGTGCAGAGGTAACAAAGCTTCTCAAATACCTTAAATATACAGGCGCCGTTTCCTCTTCAGTTAAGGACCCGATTTGGAAATACAAGTGGGTAGAGGCGCATGAGCCGGAAAACTTCAGGAAAATCTACAAATGGCTCGACATCAAAGAATATCTCATCTGCCGTGCAAGCGGTGAATTCGTAATGACAACCGACTCGGCATTTGCCACTCTCCTTTACGACACAAGAAAAGGTCACGAGGGCTGGTGCAAGCCGATTTGCGATATGGTAGGCGTTAACATTGAACACCTGCCGCCGATTAAGAAATCGACTGACAAGGTCGGCGAAATTACCGAAAAGGCTGCAAATGAGCTTGGTCTTGCACCGGGCACTGCAGTTTACGGCGGTGGCGGAGACGCTTCTCTTATCGGCGTTGGCGCAGGTGCCGTTGAGGTAGGCGACACGCATATTTATTCAGGCACATCGGGCTGGGTTGGCACAGTTGTTGACAAGCAGGTTGTTGACGCAGGCGCTATGATGGCTGCGATTGTCGGCGCTGACCCGGAATCGTTTAACTATTTCGGCGAGCTTGAAACCTCAAATAAATGCGTAGGATGGGTTAAGGATCATCTTGCGCTTGATGAAATAGGCGTATTTCTTAAGAGATACGGCAATGCTATTGACTCGCTTGAGCAGGTCGAGCTTAATATGTACGACTATCTTGAAGAGGTTATCGAAAGGGCAAATCCGGGCTCTGACGGCGTTGTGTTTACACCGTGGCTTCACGGTAACCGATGTCCGTTTGAGGACCCGAATGCTGCCGGTATGTTCTTTAATATTAAGCTTGACACGGGTAAGACGGAGTTAATACGCTCCGTTGTCGAAGGTATATGCTTCCATATGAGATGGATGCTCGAAAGGCAGGATATGAAGAAAGAGGTTAAAATCTCCGACTCAGTTCGCTTCTGCGGCGGCGGTGCGCTTGGCGCTGCAACCTGTCAGATACTTGCCGATATTCTTCAGAGGGATATCGTTGTTGTTGAATCACCTCAAAACATCGGTGCCGTTGGCGCGGCAGCTTGTATTGCAGTCGGTATGGGTCTTATCCCGAAAATGACTGATGTTAAGAAACTCATTCCCATTGAAAAAACATATAAGCCGAACCCTGCAAACAAAGAGATTTACGACAAAAACTTCAAGGTATTCAAAAATCTTTATAAATGTAATAAAGAAAACTTTGCAATACTTAACGGTTAATCAAAGGGAAGCTTTGCGCTTCCCTTTTTTAATTAAGAATAAAATGAAGAATTGTGGTTGCAAACTATGAAAGCAGTAATTTTTGATATGGACGGGCTTATGTTTGACACCGAGCGTGTTCACATAATGGCGTGGGACTATGCCGCCGAAAAGCTCGGCTGGGACTGCCCGGGTATTGATATGGTAAAGAAAACGCTTGGGATGAGCATTCCTGCGGCGGAAGAGGTGTGGCGTTCCATACTCGGCGACAGCTACGACCGCGACGCGCTCGACAAATACTCGAGCGAATTTCTCACCGATTATTTTGAAAACAATAAGGTGCCGGTTAAAGAGGGGCTCTATCCACTTCTCGACCGGCTCGACGAGTACGGTTACAAATATGCTGTCGCCTCGTCAACAAATATGCACGGCGTTATGCGAAATCTTAAAAGTGCCGGACTTGAAAGCCGTTTTGACGCACTTGTGACCGGAGATATGATTGAAAACTCAAAGCCTGCGCCCGATATATTTCTCAAGGCGTGCGAGCTTCTCGGGGTAAAGCCCGATGAGGCATTTGCTCTTGAAGACTCGAGAAACGGGCTTCTTTCCGCCATAAACGCAGGATGCAGGACAATTATGATTCCGGACCTATGGGAAGGCGAGGAAGAAATTGACAGGCTTCTTTTTGCAAAGTGCGACACGCTTAATGATGTAATTAATATAATAGGAGATATTGATTAGTATGGATGATGTCAGGTACATAAGCAAAAAAGAAAAGCGAAGCTTTTTGACAGGTCTTGCAGGTCAGAATGCGGTTTACTCGCTAATCGGCGGCTCGTTTTTTACATACTTTATGACGGATATAGCGCTCTTCCCCGCACTTACGGTTTCGGCGCTTCTTATCATAATGAAGGTATGGGACGGTATCAACGACCCGATTGTAGGCTCGTTTATCGACAAGCACACCTTCAAAAACGGTGAAAAGCTTCGCCCGTTTTTAAGATACACTCCCCTTCCCGTCGGAATCTTCACAGTGCTTATCTTCCTTGTTTTTTCAACAAGAGAGGATTTATTGTGGCTTCGAGTATCATATTTTGTAATTATGTATATATGCTGGGATTTGGCATACACCGTTCAGGACGTTTCAATATGGGGAATTACCGCAATGGTTTCGCCAAACTCAAACGAACGTGACAGCTTTGTTCAATGGGCAAGGACAATCGGCTCCATCGTATACGGCGTTGCAAGCACGGGTATTCCGATGATACTTGAAATGGTTGTAAATGCGACGGGACAAAGCTTTGCCTTTATAACTCTTGTATTTGCGATAATCTTCGGTCTGGGCGGTTCAATGCTCAGCAAAAGGGCGTATGCCGCACAGGAAAGAATTGCAGTTGTGCAAAACGAAAAGCAGGAAAGTCTGTGGGAAAGCTTTTCTCTTCTTTTCAAAAACAGGATGCTCCTTCTCGTCACACTTGCAAACCTTTTCGGCGCGGTCGGCTTCGGCGCAAACCTTGTTACCTATTTCTTCAAATATGAAATTCCTTCAAATTTTCTCGGCGAAAACAGTCTTATCGGCGCACTCGGTCTTACCACTATTTACTATATAATCACATCCGTTCCGGGCTTTCTCGGTATGGTATTCGCCGACAAGCTTAAGAAGTGGTGCAAGGGATATGTCAATGCACTTATTCTTATGCAGGCGTGCAATGTTGTTGTAAGAGTTATCGCATACTTTATCGGATATCAGGGCACAAAGCTCTGGCTTGCACTTGGTATTATCGGTATCGGATGCATACCTATGGGCGCTGTATCAATCGCTCAGACGGCTGTCTTCTGCGATTCAATCGACTATATGGAATGGAAAACGGGAAAGAGAACGGAGGGCATCACATTCTCAATGCAGACCTCGTTTACCAAGATTGCAAGCGGTATCACCGCAGGACTTGCGACGCTTGCACTCCACCTTCTTAACTACAAAGCGATTGACGACGCAGCAGTTTATGTCGGCACACAGACAGCAGCATTTGATAAATGGATGTGGCCGCTTGTAATTCTTACTCCTGCAATCGCAAG
The DNA here is from genome assembly GCA_002494125.1 of Ruminococcaceae bacterium UBA7030. GTDB lineage: Bacteria > Bacillota > Clostridia > Oscillospirales > Acutalibacteraceae > Eubacterium_R. Next base: position 4,947 of record DLBD01000044.1, read on the forward strand.
CGTGCTTTATATTATCCCGCTTCTCTTCATCGGCTACACACCTGAAAAGAGGAAGATAGTTGAAACCGAGCTCGCCGAAAGAAGAGCAGAAGCGAATGTCGAATAACCAAAATCAATAAATATAAAAGAAAAAATGCTCAAGGCGAAAAGCCTTGAGCATTTTTTTATCTTATATTATTCTGCTGACGGAGCGTAGTAATCAACAAGTCTTGCAAGCTTATTGTACTTTTCAACTGAATTGTCAGCAGCAATAGCGAAGAGCTCTTCTGCCTTGCCGGGGAAGCTTCTCTTAAGTGCTGAATATCTTGTTTCACCCTCGATGAACTCGATGTAGTCAGCTGACGGAGCTTTGCTGTCAAGTGAGAATGGGTTCTTGCCGTCTGCGATAAGTGCAGGGTTGTATCTGAAGAGGTTCCAGTAACCTGCTGCAACAGCCTTCTTCTGCTCTGCCTGGTTGAACGGCATCTTGATACCGTGGTTGATACAAGGAGCATAGCAGATGATGATTGAAGGACCGTGGTAAGCAGCTGCCTCCTGGAATGCCTTTAAGCACTGATTTGCATTAGCGCCCATAGCAACCTGTGCAACGTATACATAGCCGTATGACATAGCAATCTGAGCAAGATCCTTCTTCTTAACTACCTTACCTGATGCAGCGAACTTAGCAACAGCACCTGTCGGAGTAGCCTTTGAAGCCTGACCGCCTGTGTTTGAGTAAACCTCTGTATCAAATACTACGATGTTAACATCTTCGTTAGAAGCGATTACGTGGTCAAGACCGCCGAAACCGATATC
>DLBD01000087.1 GCA_002494125.1 Ruminococcaceae bacterium UBA7030
GGCAACGGCAGATGGGCAAAGAAAAGAGGACTGCCGCGAAAAGCCGGTCATAAGCAGGGCGCTGAGGTTTTTCGTGCAATAAGCAAAGAGTGCGGCAGACTCGGTATTAAATATGTCACCTTTTATGCTTTTTCAACTGAAAATTGGAAAAGACCTAAGGAAGAGGTTGACGCTCTTATGAAGCTTTTTTACGATTATCTTCTTGAGGCAAAAGAGGACGTTGCGCAGGCAGGCGATATAAAGCTAAAGATTATCGGCGACAAGGAAAGCTTTTCTCCTCAGCTTCTTGACCTTATGCTTGACGCTGAAAAGGAAACAGCCGGGCACACAGGCACTACCGTTTATGTTGCAATAAACTATGGCGGAAGGCAGGAAATTGTCAGAGCTGTAAATAAGCTTATCGCCGAGGGTAAGACGGAGATTGATGAAAAAGATATTTCAGAAAACCTTTACACTGTTCCCGAATGCGATTTGATTATAAGGCCAAGTGGTGAGCAAAGGCTTTCAAACTTTCTTTTGTGGCAGGCTGCCTATAGTGAATTTTGGTACAGCGATGTGCTGTGGCCTGATTTTACAAAGGAAGATTTATATGCGGCTCTTCGTGATTTTGAAAGCAGAAACCGCAGATTCGGAGGTTAGAATATGAAACAGAGAGTTATTACGGCTATATGTCTGTTGTCCGTACTTGCTGTAGTTGTGTGGAAGATAAATACACCTGTTCTTCTTGCGGCAGTTTCATTTATTTCCGCAGTTGCAAGCTGGGAAATTATGACCTGCGCAAAGGTTGAAAACACTTTTATTAAAGTCGCAGGTACTGCCTTTTCAGTTGGCGTTCAGTTTTTTGCAAGCGGCAAGGTGCTTGAACCACTTATCAAAAATGAAGTGTGGTCGGGTGTTGTAAATGCAGTTCCTTCAGTTGTTTATATTATTGCACTTGTTCTTGTAATGCTTCTTGCAATGCTTAAAGGTTATGCCTACACAACCTTTGAGGATGTAAGCGTTTCTGTTTTTGCAAGTGTGCTTGTTCCTTACGGCTTCAGCATTTTTATTCGCCTTCGCGATATGTATGATAATGAACAGTTTGGAATTTATCTTATCTTTTATGCTCTTATCTGCGCTCTTGCAACCGATACAGGTGCACAGCTTACGGGAATGGCAATCGGTAAGCACAAGATGTCTCCGAACATCTCGCCGAAGAAAACTATTGAAGGCGCATTCGGAGGTCTCGTGTTTAGTATGATATTAAATACGGTTGCACTTGTTCTTTATAACAAGTTTGCGATTGTTCCTATTGAAAAAGCAACATCGACAGTTCTTCTTGTATGCTGTATCCCGGTATCGTTTATGGGTATGATGGGTGACCTTTCCGCATCGGTTCTTAAAAGAAATTTTGATGTCAAGGATTTCGGCAAAATTTTTCCCGGTCATGGCGGAGTTATGGATAGGATGGATTCATCACTTTTCACACTCCCTTGCGTTTATTCAATAGCGCTAATTCTCAAAAATGTATTTTAAGGAGATAAGATGAAACGAATATCTTTACTTGGCTCAACGGGTTCAATCGGTACACAAAGCCTCGATGTCTGCAGAATGCATGGCTACAAGGTTGTTTGCCTTACTGCAAACTCAAGAGTTGATATTATAGAGAAGCAAGTTAGGGAATTTAGTCCAAAGCTTGTGTGTATGATGAACGAAGACTCAGCACTCGACCTTAAGGAAAGAATTAAGGACACCGATACAAAGGTTACCTGCGGTATGGACGGCTTAATCGAGTGCGCTACTTACAAAAATGCCGATACCGTTTTGAATTCGGTTGTCGGAATGGTGGGGCTCTGCCCGACTCTTGAAGCTATAAAGGCAAAAAAAACAATAGCTCTTGCAAATAAAGAAACACTTGTTGCGGGAGGACATCTTGTAACAAATCTTGCAAAGGAAAACGGAGTTTCAATTCTTCCTGTTGACAGTGAACATTCTGCCATATTTCAGTCGATGCAGGGAATGCCGTCAAAGTCAGCAGTAAAGAAGATTATCCTAACTGCGTCAGGCGGACCGTTCTTCGGCAAAAAGCTTGAAGAGCTTGAAACCGTTACAGCAGCTGATGCTCTTAAGCATCCCAACTGGGATATGGGTGCAAAAATCACCATCGACTCTGCTACAATGATGAACAAGGGGCTTGAATTTATAGAGGCGAAATGGCTTTTTGATATGCCAAATGAGGATATAGAAATCGTAATCCACAGAGAATCTGTTCTTCACTCGGCTATAGTTTATCAGGATAATTCAATGATCGCCCAGCTTGGTGTTCCCGATATGAGAATTCCAATTCAGTATGCTCTTACATACCCTGAAAGAGAAGCGAGTCCTGTTAAGCCGTTATCTCTTTCAGACTACGGAAAGCTTACCTTTTTTGAGCCTGACTATGATACTTTCAAGTGTATCAATGTCTGCAAAAATGCTATTGATATGGGCGGTCTTCATCCTGCGGCTGCAAACGGCGCAAATGAAGTGAGCGTAAAATTGTTCCTTGATGGCAAAATTAAATTTACAGATATTGCATATCTTAATAATGAGGCAATGAAGAATGCCTCTGACAAAAAGGATTTCACTCTTGACGATGTACTTGAAGCTGACAGACGTGCAAGGGAATATGTTATTGAGGCGGTTAAGTGAGTTTTAGTTCAGTTTGGCATTCGGTCTATCCGATTCTTATTGCGATTCTGTTTTTTGAACTTATTATCATAATTCATGAGGGCGGTCATTTTATCGCTGCAAGACTTATGGGTGTTAAGGTAAATGAATTTGCAATCGGTATGGGACCGAAGATTATACATCATAAGGGCAAGAAAACAGAGTTTTCCCTTCGCGCCGTACCCTTTGGCGGCTTTTGTGCTATGGAGGGCGAGGACGAGGAAAGCGATGATGAAAACGCCTTTGTAAATAAAAAGGTCTGGCAGCGTATATTTGTTGTGGTTGCGGGCGCTTTTATGAATCTCGTTCTCGGTTTCATAATTCTTTTGATTATGACGGGTACTAATAACCTTGTCGGGACAACGACTATTGCAAAGTTTGACGATGATGCAGTGAGTATTAATTACGGACTCAGGACCGGCGATGAAATAAAAAGTATTGACGGTATGCGTATTTATACCTCAAATGATATTTCGACCGCTTTTACCAGGTCTGATGACAATACAGTTGATATGACTGTTATTCGTGACGGTGAAGAAGAAAAGATTACCGTAACTTTTGAAACAGAGGAGTATGAGAGCAGGCAATATATAAAAATGGATTTCTGGCTTCTTGGCGAGGAAAAGAATGTCGGCAATGTTCTTCGTCATTCGGCACAGGATTTTGCCTCTTACAGCAAGATGGTATTTCTCTCGCTTCACGACCTTATTGTCGGTCGTTTCGGGCTTTCAGATGTAAGCGGTCCGGTTGGTGCGGTTTCGGTTGTTTCGGATGCAGTTAAAACTTCCTATACGTCAATGCTAAGGATTATGGCTCTTCTTACAATCAACGTCGGTATATTTAATCTTTTTCCTATACCTGCGCTTGACGGTTGGAGGCTGTTCGTCCTTATTGGTGAGGGAATAACAAGAAAGAAGCTTCCTTCAAAAGCTGAATATGCCATAAATGCAGCCGGACTTATAATCCTTCTTGGCTTTATGTGCGTTGTAACATTCAGCGATATAACTAAACTATTTTAATTTGCGGTGAAAATATGGAAAGAAGAAAATCAAAAAAAATAAAGCTTGGTAATACCTACATCGGTGGTGACAGCGATATACTTGTTCAAAGTATGCTCAATATTCCCTCGACCGACATAGATGCGTCTGTCAATCAGGCAAAAGAGCTTGCAGCGGCAGGCTGTCAGGTAATACGTTTTGCAATTCCGGATGAAAAGGCGTTAAGCCTTATTGAGCCGATAAAAAATGCGGTTGACGTTCCACTTGTTGCCGATATTCATTTTGATTACAGACTTGCACTCGGCGCTGCTGAAAGAGGTATTGATAAGATAAGAATTAATCCGGGAAACATAGGCGACGAGTCAAGGGTTAAGGCGGTTGCCGATACCTGTAAGGCTAAGAGTATTCCTATAAGAATCGGTGTAAACTCAGGCTCTCTTGAAAAGGAGATACTCGCAAAATATGGTTCTCCGACTCCTGAGGCAATGGTTGAATCAGCTCTTTACCATGCATCGCTTCTTGAAAAATTTGATTTTGACGATATCATCATTTCAATAAAATCATCAAATGTTCAAAATATGATTAACTGTTATGAGCTTGCGGCAAACAGATGTGATTATCCGCTTCACCTCGGGGTGACAGAAGCCGGCACCGAAAGAATGGGCATTATTAAATCATCAATCGGTATCGGTTCACTTCTTGCAAAGGGTATCGGTGATACTATCAGAGTAAGCCTTACAGACGATCCTGTTAAAGAGGTTTTTGCAGCTTTTGACATCTTAAAAGCGCTTGGATTAAAAAATGACAGTCCTTATCTTATTTCCTGTCCGACCTGCGGAAGAACGAGGATTGACCTTGTAGGTCTTGCAAAGCAGGTTGAGGAGAGACTAAGAGATTGTAAAAAGCCTATAAAGGTTGCAGTTATGGGCTGTGTTGTAAACGGTCCCGGTGAAGCTAAGGAGGCTGACATCGGTATTGCCGGCGGAGACGGAAACGGACTTATATTCAAAAAAGGCGAAATTCTCCGCAAAGTTGACGAAAAAGATTTACTTGATGAATTGATGAAGGAAATTGAGAAATTATAATGGGAAAGTTATCAACATATTTTTCTGATTACATAGAACAAAACGAGTTATCTCTTCTTGGTTCGGGCGAGATTGAACGCTTTACATTAAACCGTGAAAAGAGAGAACTTAAAATACAGCTTTACCTTGACAGCTTTGTTCCTTATTCAGTTGTTGAAAAAGCGCAAAAAAGCATATCTCATAATCTCGGTATAAGTAAAACTGTTTTTGACGTGAAATTTCCGAAAAGTGAATTTTCACTTGATAAGGCAGAAATTATACTTGAATATATAAAAAATGAGAGTAGCGCTGTTAACGGCTTTTTCCAGGACGCCGAGGCGGAGCTTGAAGATAATGTCCTCACAATCTGTCTTAAGCAGGGCGGCAAGGATCTTCTTGAAGCACAGAAGATAGACAAGCTTATTGCAGATAAGATATATAAGCTTTTCGGCCTTGATGTTGATTCTGTAAACTTTCTTGAAGTTAAGGCGTTTGACATCGAAAAGGCAGTAAAGCAGGCTGTTGAGGAAAAAAGAGCTGAAGAGGAAAAGCAGAGAAGCGAAGAGCTTGCAAATATTACACACGAAGTGTGGGACGAGCTTCCGCTTTATAAGGATACAATTAAAAATATTTACGGCACAAGGCTTAAGGAAAAACCAAAGCCGATAAACGAGATTACAACAGAGGACGGCTTTGTAACCGTATGGGGTGATGTCGTAAAGTCAGAAAGCAAGGACACCAAGAGGGGCACGAGCAAGATTTTCGACTTTGATATATCCGACTATACCTCCTCAATCTCAGTAAAAATGTTCGGTGATAAAACTGAAATTGAGCCCCTTATAGAAAAAATAGACAAAGCGAAAACTGTTGTTATAAGCGGAGGATATCAGTTTGATACTTATTCAAACCAATATGTTCTTCGCCCCCGCTCCATTTCAAGTGTGAAAAAGGTTGAGAAGATGGATAACGCTCCTGAAAAAAGGATTGAGCTTCATCTTCATACCTCACTTTCTGAAATGGACGGTATAACCTCTCCTAAAGAGCTTGTTAACAGAGCGATTAAATGGGGGCATGATGCAATAGCGGTTACAGACCACGGAGTTGTTCAGGCTCTTCCTGAGGCGTATTCAGCGGCAAAGGGTAAGATAAAGCTTATTCTCGGTATGGAAGGATATCTTGTTGATGATGAAAAGTATCCCGATTTTATGAATCTTAAACTTAAACAGTTTAAGAGACACCATATTATCCTCCTGGTTAAAGAGGACACATCTCTTGATAAGTCCATACCTCCTGAGGAGAGAAAGTACGGAAGGAAAAATCTTTACGAGTTAATCTCACATTCAAACGTTAAAACTTTCAAGTCAAGGCCGCTTATTCCTAAAAGCCTTCTCGCAAAAAAGCGTGACGGAATTATCATCGGCTCCGCCTGTGAGCAGGGCGAGATTATTCAGGCGATATTAAACGGAGAAAGTGATGAAAAGCTTTTGGAGCTTGCAAGCTTTTATGACTATCTTGAAATTCAGCCAAACGGCAATAACGCGTTTATGATACGTTCTACTCGTGATATTCACAGGAATATCAACAGCGAGGAGGATTTAATCAATATTAACAAAAAGGTAGTATGGCTTGCGGACAAGCTCGGTAAACTTACTGTTGCAACGGGCGATGTTCATTTCATTGATGAGAAGGATGCAAAGTTCAGGGCTATTATTATGGCTTCCATGGGCTTTGAGGACGCTGACAATCAGGCTCCGCTTTATTTCAAAACTACTGAGGAAATGCTCAACGATTTCGCTTGGGCAGGGGACAGAGCAAAGGAATTTGTAATCGACAACCCGCATAAAATTGCCGATATGATTATGGATGATATTCCGCCAATCCCACCCGGAACCTTCCAGCCTCATATTGACGGCGCAAACGAAGAGTTAACCGACAAATGCTGGTCAAGGGCGAAGGAGCTTTACGGCGACCCTGTACCTGAGTATGTCGCTCAAAGACTTCAGCGTGAGCTTGATTCAATTATAAACCATGGCTTCGGCGTGCTTTATGTTATCGCCAAAAGACTTGTTGAGGAGAGCGAGAAAAACGGCTACCTCGTTGGTTCAAGAGGTTCTGTAGGTTCTTCACTTGCAGCGCATATGGGCGGTATATCAGAGGTTAATCCTCTTGCCCCGCATTATTACTGCAAAAAGTGTAAACACAGCGAATTTATACTTGACGGCTCGTATGGTTCGGGATTCGATCTTCCGCCAAAGGCTTGTCCTGAATGTGGCGAGCCTATGACAAGAGACGGCCACGAAATACCATTTGAAACCTTCCTTGGATTCGATGGTGATAAAGAGCCTGATATTGACCTTAATTTCTCAGGTGAATATCAATCGCGGTCTCATAAATTCACTGAAAAGCTATTCGGTAAGGAGTATGTGTTTAAGGCTGGTACTATGGCAACCGTTGCCGACAAGACGGCTTACGGTTTTGTTATGAAATACCTTGATGAAAGGGGACTTGCAGCAACAACGCCAAGAGCCGAGATTGACAGACTTACAATCGGTTGTACAGGTATCAAGCGTACCACAGGTCAGCATCCCGGCGGAATGGTTGTAGTGCCTGATGAATATACTGTTGAGGACTTTACACCAATTCAGTTCCCGTCAAATGACGAGAAAAAGGGTACATACACAACCCACTTCGACTTTAAAAATTCACTTCACGACACGCTTCTTAAGCTTGACGAGCTCGGCCATGATAATCCGACACTTTATAAGTATCTTGAGGATTCAACAGGAATACCCGTTATGAACGTTGACCTGACTGATCCGCAGCTTTATAAGCTTATCACCTCGACCGAGCCTATCGGTGTTTCGCCTGAAGATATTGACTGTAACACGGGTACACTTGCAATTCCTGAAATGGGTACCCCGTTTGTTATCGGAATGCTTGAGGAAGCGCAGCCCAAAACTTTTGCCGATCTTCTTCAGATTTCGGGCCTTTCACACGGAACAGACGTATGGCTTGGAAATGCACAAGAGCTTATTCAAAACGGCACCTGCAATATTTCCGAGGTAATCGGCTGTCGTGACGACATTATGACTTACCTTATTCATAAGGCTGAAGCTTATGAGAAGAAGACGGGACAGCCTTCGCCTCTTAGTAAAAAAGACTGCTTCAAAATTATGGAGTACACCCGTAAGGGTAAGGCTACTAAGGAACTTCCTCCTTATGAGGATGCAATGAAGCAAATCGGCGTTGAGCAGTGGTATATCGACTCATGTTACAAAATTAAGTATATGTTCCCGAAGGCGCATGCTGCGGCTTATGTTATTGCAGCGCTTCGCCTTGCCTGGTATAAAATTTACTATCCGATTAATTTCTATTCGGCATACTTTACCGTTCGCGGCGGTGCTATTGACGCAGTAGCAGCAGTGCAGGGTAAAGCAGCTGTTAAAAAGAAAATGGAGGAAATTAAGCTGAAAGGCAACGACAAGACGGCGAAAGATGAAAGCACATACGTAGTTTTGCAGATCGTCATTGAAATGCTTGCAAGAGGAATAGAATTTCTTCCTGTTGATATATATAAATCGGACGCAAGACTTTATAGAATAGAAGACGGGAAAATCAGACTTCCGTTCGGCGCAATAGACGGTATCGGAGAAAATGCTGCAAAGGCAATAGCTGACGCCAAAAATGACGGCAGTGGTGATTTCCTATCCTATGACGATCTTATGGCAAGAGCAGGAATAGGTAAGAGCGTTGTCGACTCACTTAAAGAGGCGGGTGCTCTTGGCGATATGCCTGAATCAAATCAGATTTCATTATTTTAATTATTTAATAATACTTGACATATTTGTTTTAGTGTGGTAGCATATTACCACTCTACTATACTAAAGCGCTTTTGCGAAAGGTGAAAATATGAAAAGATATTCGAGAATAACCCCTCAGGGAAGCAGGGATTTGCTGTTTGAGGAGTGCGACGACAGAAGAAAAGCTGAGCAGATTTTATCGGCTCTGTTTAAGGAGAATAATTACCGCAAAGTTATGACTCCTACGATTGAATACCTTGATGTTTTTGAAAATGACAATCTCGGTATTGAAACCGAAGAGATGTATATGCTCTCCGATAATCACGGAAGAACAACGGTTCTTCGCCCCGATAATACTGCCCCGATTGCGCGCCTTGTTGCAACAAGGCTTTCTGACAGTGACTTTCCGGTAAGGCTTTATTATAATCAAACGGTCTTTGTGCGCAATAAACAGCTTGCTGGAAGAACTGACGAGATTGAGCAAAGCGGTGTTGAGCTTATAGGCGACGGTAGTACCGATGCCGATATTGAGGTTATCTCAATGGCTTATGAGGCGCTTAAGCGAAGTAAAGTTAACTCTTTCAAGCTCGAACTTTGCCATGCCGGTTTCTTTAACGCAATACTGGATAAGATGTCGTTAAAGCCGTCTCAAAAGGCGGATATCTGTTCACTTATTGAGGGGAAGAATTATTCAGCGCTTAATGACCTTCTTGATAAAATCGGAGATTCACCCGAAACACAGGTTATACGAAAGCTTCCGAGACTCTTTGGTGGTGTAGCTGTAATTGACGAGGCAAAAAAGCTTTACAGCGACACAGCTGCTGTTGAGGCTCTCGACTACCTTAAAGACATTTATGAAATACTATGTTCAGCCGGACTCGGCGACAATATTCTCATTGACTTGAGCCTTGTTAACCGAAGCAATTACTATACAGGCGTTATCTTCAGAGGCTATACTGAAGGAAGCGGCGTAACTATTCTTTCAGGCGGTCGCTATGATAATCTTATCAGCGAGTTTGGTCTTGACGCTCCTGCAATCGGATTTGGCGTTGACGTAACAGCGCTTTGTGACGTTATGAGGGAAGAGATCAATATTGACCGTCCGATAAGAATTGCGCTTACTAAAGGGCGACTTGAAAAATCCTCTATAAGCCTTTTCAAAACTATGGGACTTGACACCTCGGAGCTTGAGAATAAAGGAAGGCGGTTAATTCTTCCGATCGGTGATTTTGAAGCAGTCCTTTCAAAAGCGCCGGATGTTATAACCTATGTTGAACACGGTGTTTGCGATATCGGCGTCGTGGGTAAGGACACAATAGTAGAACACGGCAACTCATTTTATGAAGTTATTGACCTTAATATAGGAAAGTGCAGATTTGCTCTTGCATGTCCTAAGGGAACGGATTTTTATTCAGGTTATAAACGCAAGGTGGTTGCAAGTAAATATCCCAAGGTTGCCCGAGAGTTTTTTAAGGCAAAGGGTATGGATGTGGATATAATCAAGATTGAGGGTAGTGTTGAGCTTGCTCCGCTTCTCGGACTTGCAGACGGTATTGTCGATATTGTAGAAACGGGTTCAACACTTAAAGAAAACGGACTTGTGGTTGTTGATGAGATTATGCCGATATCCGCAAGAGTTATAGTGAATATGGCTTCAATGAAGCTTCGAAAGGAAGAAATAGAGAGCTTTCTTAACGACCTTGAGCTTGCATCACAGGTTTAATATATAACGGAGATAAGGTATGAATATTACAAAAGCAAATGGTACTGCCGAATACGCATTAATTGAAAACTTAAAAAAGCGTGCCGGCGAAACAGATGAAAAAATAGTCGAGATTGTTACAAGCATCATCAATTCAGTAAAGGAACAAGGCGATGAAGCTGTAAGGGAATATACTGCACGTTTTGACGGCGGAGTCCCGAAAAAAATGATAATTACAAAGGACGAGCTTCAGTCATATCTTGACGATGTTGACGAGAATTTTAAGTCTGCACTAATCAACGCAAAAAACAATATATTTGACTTTCATTCTCGTCAGGCTCAGCAGTCATGGATGACCACGCAGGAAAACGGCGTAATAATGGGGCAGAGAGTAAGAGGCCTTAAAAGAGTCGGAATTTATGTTCCGGGCGGAACGGCTGCATATCCTTCATCTGTACTGATGAACGCAATTCCGGCAAAAATTGCAGGTGTAGAAGAGATAATAATGGTAACTCCGCCTTCAAAGGACGGAAGTGCAAACCCCGACATTATGGCTGCGGCGGCGGTTGCCGGCGTTGATAAAGTATTTCTTGTCGGAGGCGCACAGGCAGTTGCAGCGCTCGCTTACGGCACCGAAAAAATACCAAAGGTTGATAAGATTGTCGGACCCGGCAATATCTTTGTTGCAACTGCTAAAAAGCTTCTTTACGGCGTTGTGGATATTGACATGGTTGCAGGTCCATCGGAAATTCTTATTGTTGCAGATAAATCCGCTAAGTCGAAATTTCTTGCAGCCGACCTTATGAGCCAGGCTGAACACGATAAGCTTGCTTCTGCAATTCTTCTTACCACCTCAATGGATATTGCTAAAGCGACTTCTAAAGAAATAGACAGGCAGTTAAAATATCTTGAAAGACAGGAGATTATAGAAAGCTCGCTTGATAATTTCGGTGAAATAATTGTGTGTGAAAATCTTGAGCAGGCTATTGCTTTTGCAAATGAGCTTGCGCCTGAACACCTTGAAATGTGCGTTGAAGAACCGCTTAAATATATAGGTATGCTTGATAACGCAGGTTCGGTATTTCTTGGTAATTTCTCGCCTGAACCACTCGGCGATTACTATGCAGGTCCAAACCATGTTCTTCCTACAAGCGGTACCGCAAGGTTTTTCTCACCGCTTTCGGTTGACAGCTTTATTAAGAAAAGTTCGTTTATTTATTACACGGAAAATGAACTCAGAAAAGCAAGCGATGATATAATTAAGCTTGCGGATACAGAGGGCTTGACAGCCCATGCAAATTCAATAAAGGTAAGATTTGAATAATGGCTGGTAGCAGGAAACAGGAACAAAATAAATATAAAATCATCTCAACTCTTATTATAATTGCAGTTGTAATTTTTGTAATAGTTTCCAGAAATGCAGATGTCGAGTTTAATCCTGTAACAAAGAGCGCTGTTAACCCTAACAGTGAAGGTATGCTCTTTGTACACTATATTGATGTAGGGCAGGGGGATTGTGAATTTATCGAGCTCCCTGACGGACGATGCGTTCTTATTGATGCCGGCGAGTCCGCTTATTCCTCTGTTGTAAGCAAAGAGATTAAAGAGCTCGGGTATGATAAGATCGATTTTGTTGTCGGCACTCATCCGCATACCGACCATATCGGAGGCTTAAGAGGAGTTGTAAGCTCGTTTGATATCGGCGCTGTTTATATGCCAAGGGCGTCAAGTAACAGTGCAACATTTGAAAAACTGCTTCTGGAAATTAAGGATAAAGGGCTGAAAATAAACACAGTGAAAGCAGGCGATAAACTTGTCGAAACTGATGAATACTCGATGGTTTTTTTAGCTCCATTATCCGATAGTTATGAGGATCTTAACAATTATTCGGCTGTAATAAGGCTTGAATATAACGGCAACACATTCCTTTTTACAGGTGATGCCGAGTCGCTTTCCGAAAACGAAATGCTTGACTATTATTATGACGAGCTTGACTGTGACGTTCTCAAGGTCGGACACCACGGAAGCAGGTATTCAACGAGCGATGAGTTTCTTGATGCGGTGTCGCCGTCATATGCAATTATCTCCTGCGGAAAGGGAAATTCATACGGTCATCCTCATCAGGAAACACTTTCAAAGCTATATGATGTTAACGCACAGGTGCTGAGAACTGACCAGCTTGGAAGTATTACAATCTGCTGTGACGCTGACGGAGGTTTCGAAGTAGCATATGAAATGGATAGTTGACAGGATTGAAGAGGGCTTTGCAGTAGTGGAAGCCGAAAATGAAAAAATATATAACATTCCTCTTGATGCTCTTGAAAAGGGTGTAAAGGAGGGCGATGTTATAAATGTTTCTGTTGACAAATCAGAAACAAAAAAAAGAGAAGAATATATCGAAGAATTAATGGACGATTTATTTGTTTAAGGTGAATGATTATGAGAAAAGCTGAGATAGAAAGAAACACTAAGGAAACAAGAATTAAGATTTCACTTTGCCTTGACGGCGGTGATGTTAATATATCAACCGGTATAGGCTTTTTTGACCATATGCTCACTGCCTTTGCAGTTCACGGTGGATTCGGTCTTGATGTTAAGGTTGAAGGCGATCTTGAAGTGGACACTCATCATACAGTTGAGGATACAGGTATTGCGCTTGGTATGGCCTTCAAACAAGCACTCGGTGATATGGGCGGCATTGAGCGTTACGGCTCTTTTTCAATACCTATGGACGAGTCGCTTGCAAGTGCTGTAATCGACATTTCTAACAGACCGTTTCTCGTTTTCAAAGCTTCATTTGAACAGGAACTTTGCGGTGATTATGAAACCTGTGTTACCGAAGAATTCTTCAGAGCTTTTGCTATGAATTCCTGTATAACTCTTCACATATCTGTGCCATATGGCGCAAATGCTCACCATGAGATTGAAGCAATTTTTAAGGCGGTTGCTCACGCCCTTAAAATTGCTGTTAAGAAAAACTATGACGGTTCAGTCCTTTCAACAAAGGGAGTATTATAATGATTATTCTACCTGCTATTGATGTTATTGACGGCAAGCCCGTAAGGCTTTATAAAGGCGACTTTTCAACTGCGCAGCAGGTTGCCGAGGATGTCCTTTCTACAGCAAAGGAGTTTGAAAAGGCCGGCTGTAAGTGGATTCATATGGTTGATCTTGACGGCTCGCTGCAAAAGAAACCTGTAAACAGCAAAACCTTTTTTGATGTTGTTAATAACACATCGCTTAATGTTGAGCTCGGCGGCGGAATTCGCACAATGAATGATATTGAATTTTATATTAAAGGCGGAGTGAAACGCGTTATTCTCGGCTCAGTTGCGCTTAAAAACCCAAAACTTGTTAAGGAGGCCGTTTCAAATTTCGGTGACGCTATTGCTGTCGGAATTGATGCTGATAACGGATATGTTGCAACTGAAGGCTGGGTTGAAAAAAGTAATGTTAACTATATAGATCTTGCAAAAAAAATGGAGCAGTCAGGAGTTAAAAAAATAATTTTTACTGATATCAGCAAGGATGGTACTCTTGCCGGACCTAATGTTGAACAGCTGACGCTCCTTAATGACTCAGTAAGCTGTGACATAATCGCATCGGGTGGTATTACCGATATAGGTGATATACTTACACTTCGCGACAAAAAGCTTTACGGTGCAATCTGTGGTAAAAGTATATACCGCAAAAGCCTCGATTTGAGAGAAGCTGTGGAGGTTTGCAAATAATGGAACTTGATAAGTATTTCAAAAAAGGTGAATTAATCCCGGCAATAGTCCAGGAGAACTCAACAGGCGAAGTTTTAATGCTTGCCTATATGAATAAAGAATCGCTTAAGAAAACTCTCGAAACAGGCTACACATGGTTTTATTCACGTTCAAGACAGGAGCTTTGGAATAAAGGTGCAACCTCAGGCCATTTTCAGAAAGTAGTATCAATTTTCGGCGACTGCGATGATGATACACTTCTCGTTCGAGTAATACAGACAGGGGCTGCATGTCACACCGGCAATCATTCCTGCTTTTTCAATGAGGTAAAAACCTTTTAATTAGGAGATAAAATATGGATTATATCAAAAACGATTATCAGACAATTCTTTCAAGAAGAGAGGCGCAGGAGGAGGGTTCTTATACCTGTTACCTTTTTGATAAGGGAATTGATAAGATATTAAAAAAGGTCGGCGAGGAAAGTACCGAAATGGTAATCGCTGCAAAAAACGGTATAAAGGAAGAAACAGTAGGTGAAATTTGCGACCTTATCTATCATACTCTTGTTATGATGGTTGACCAGAACATCACAGTAGAGGATGTTGAGGCTGAACTTGAAAAAAGAGCAATGAAAACAGGCAATCTTAAGCAATTTCACCAGGTTGACAAGAATTCATAATGCTTCATAAAAGATGGATTGTTGCAGATGCTGACAAGGAAAAGGCATCGCAGCTGAGTGAAAAACTAAATATAGATGCGTTTCTTGCGTTTCTTCTTGTTTCTCGGGGTATTGATAATGAGCTTGCGGCTTCGGATTTTCTTTTCAACGATGACACTTTTTCATCCCCGTTTAATTTTAAGGATATGGACAGGGCAGTTGATAGAATCAATGCCGCACTTGACAACGGGGAAAAAATTTGTATCTACGGTGACTACGACTGCGACGGCGTAACGTCAACTGCGCTGCTTTTTACCTTTTTAGAGGGACTTGGAGCAAATGTAATCTATTTTATCCCAAACCGTCTGACTGACGGATATGGTATGAATAAAAGAGCGATTGACGATATTTACAGTAAGGGTACAAATCTTATAATAACTGTTGATAACGGTATTTCCGCTGTTGAGGAAGCAGAGTATATATACTCTCTGGGAATGGAACTTGTTGTTACTGACCACCACCAGCTTGGTGAAACACTGCCGAAAGCCTGTGCTGTAGTAAATCCTCACCGCCCCGATAATGATTTGACATTTCGGGATTATGCCGGCGTAGGCGTTGCGTTCAAGCTTGCGTGCGCTCTTAATGACGGTGATACCCATGAAATGATTACTCTTTTTGCTGACCTTGTTGCAATCGGAACTATCGGTGATATGGTTCCTCTTGTAAGCGAAAACAGGCGCCTTGTAAAGTATGGCTTGATGCTTATAAATTCTGATACAAGAATCGGAATTAATGCGCTTAGAAATGCAGCGGGAAATGCAGAAAATGATATTACCTCAACTGAGGTTGCGTTTCAGCTTTGTCCGAGAATAAACGCAGCGGGTAGAATGGATAGCGCTGATATTGCAATAGAACTTCTTATAAGCGACGACTACGACGAGGCAAGAGTTAAAGCCGATTTACTAAATAATGAAAATACGCATCGCCACGAGGTTGAGCAAAATATCATAAATGATATAAACGAAAAAATAAATAAAAATCCAAACCTTGTTTCCGAGCGTGTAATCGTTATTGACGGCTTTGGATATCATCACGGCGTTATCGGTATTGTTGCTTCTCATATTCTTTCACGTTTCGGTAAGCCGACCATTATTATCGGCGTTGACGGTGAAGAGGGTGTGGGTTCTGCGAGAAGTATCGAGGGATTTAATGTATTTGAAGCAATTTCAAGCTGTAAGGATATGCTTACTCATTTCGGCGGTCACCCGCAGGCAGCTGGGCTTGGAATTATGGCGGACGATATTGAGACTTTTAGAAAACGAATTAACAAATACGCAGCCGACAATTTCCCGATAATGCCAAGTGAATGTTTAAAGCTTGATTGCAAGCTTTCACCGTTTTATCTTGATTTATCACTTGTCGAAAGCCTTTCTGTTTTAGAGCCTTACGGTGCTGATAATCCGCAGGCAATGTTCGGACTTTTCAATGTCGAAATTGTAGGCGTTACTCCTATTGGCGAGGGAAAGCATATAAGACTTGAATGTGCAAAAAAAGGCAAGTCTTTTAAGGCTGTAATGTTCGGTGTTACTAAGGAATCGCTACCTTTTGTAACCGGTGATAAGGTTGACCTTGCTGTAAAGCTTTCAAAAAATTTTTTCAAGGGAAGATTTTATCTTTCAATTCGTGCTGTTGATATAAGACTTCACGGTATTGACGACGATAAGTACTTTTCCGAAAAGGCGGATTATGAATTATCTCTTTTAGGTGAAAAGCCTAATGGCAGAATTATTCCGAACCGAGATGGCTTTTCGCATCTTTATAAATTCTTAAAAACAAATGACGGCTATAATCACAGCACTGATGATTTATACTTTGCCCTATTGCAAAAGCTTACTTACGGTGAACTTTGTTACGCACTTAAAGCTTTTGAAGAGGTGGGTATAATAACATATAATAAATCGAACATAGTATTAAACAGTATCAGCGGTAAAGCTGATCTTGAAAACACAAATGTCTTAAAAAACTTAAGGGGAATTGTCTGATGAGCGAAACTGTATATTCAACTGAATATGACGACGGCTTTTATAAGTTCTTTGACGAAGTTAAAAGCAATCCTCAGTACGACTCTGACAGGATAGAAAAAGCCTATAAGCTTGCCCGTGATGCGCACAAAAATCAGCGCAGACGCTCGGGCGAGCCGTATATTATGCACCCCGTTGCCGTTGCCCAAATACTTTATAAGCTCGGTATGGACAACGAAAGTATTATTGCGGCACTTCTTCATGATGTGGTTGAGGATACCGATTACGACCTTGATTATATCAAAAACGAATTCGGTGATGAGGTGGCTTTGCTTGTCGACGGCGTTACTAAGCTCGGTCAGATTCCGCTTTCAAGTCGTGAGGAGGTTCAGGCTGAAAACATAAGAAAAATGTTTATGGCTATGAATGAGGATATCAGAGTTATCATCATCAAGCTTTGCGACAGGCTTCATAATATGCGAACACTTGAGCATATGCCTGAATATAAGCAAAGAGAAAAAAGCCTTGAAACACTTGAAATCTATGCCCCTATCGCTCACCGTCTTGGTATTCGTCCTATTAAGGAAGAACTTGAGGATTTGGCAATTTACTACCTTGACCCTATTGCATATAAAGAGATTGAAAGACGTCTTTCTATGCGACAGGAGGAGGGCGAGGCTTTTCTTAACGATATAACCTCAATGATAAGTGAAAAGATTACTCCCGTTATGAAAAACGTCCAGATTACATCAAGGGTGAAATCTGTTCATGGCATCTTTAGAAAGGTTTATCTTAAGGGAAAAAACTTTGAACAGATTTTTGATATCTATGCCGTAAGAATTATAGTTGACAGTATGATAGACTGTTATAATGCCCTTGGTATTATTCACGATATGTTCCAGCCGCTTCCGGGTAGATTTAAGGATTATATCTCAACCCCTAAGCCTAATATGTATCAGTCGCTTCATACGACTGTTTTATCAAAGTCCGGTGTTCCGTTTGAGGTTCAGATAAGAACATGGGATATGCACCGTACAGCTGAATTCGGTATTGCTGCCCACTGGAAGTATAAGCTTGACAAGGGCGGCAAGGATATAATGGACGAACGTCTTGAATGGATACACAAGATGCTTGAAGCCGGAAATGAATCAGACAGCCCCGAAGAGCTTGTTAACAACATCAAAGGCGACCTTTCAGCTGAAGAGGTATTTGTTTTTACTCCTAAGGGTGATGTTAAATCTCTTCCTAAGGGTGCAACCGTCATTGACTTTGCTTATGCAATTCACTCTGCTGTCGGCAACAAAATGGTCGGAGCTAAGGTGAACGGTAAAATAGTAAATCTTGACTACAAGGTTAAAACCGGTGAAATAGTCAAAATTCTCACTTCAAATCAGCAGGGAAAGGGACCAAGCCGTGATTGGCTGAATATTGTAAAAACAGGCGAGTCAAGAAGTAAAATCCGCGCATGGTTCAAAAAAGAAAAGCGTGATGAAAATATCGTTCGCGGTAAGGCGGAGGTTGAACACGAGCTTAAGAGAAACTATGTTCGCCTTGACGGGGAAGATTATGACCGCTTTATTGAAAAAATAGCGGAGCGTCAGCATTACCAAAATGCCGATGATTTCTTTGCGGCGGTAGGCTATGGCGGACTCCAAATGTCAAGGCTTATGCCCGGCATAAAAGATGAGTATAACCGCCATTGGAAGCCTCAGGCTGAACAGCAGAAAACAGTAATACCAAACAATGAAAAAACCGTTAAAAGTACAAACGGTATAATTGTTGAGGGAATTGACAACTGCCTTATAAAAATGGCTAAATGTTGTTCTCCGATTCCCGGTGATGTTATAATAGGCTTTATAAACAGAGGAACAGGGCTTACAATCCACAAGCGCGATTGTGTAAATGTTCCGAAAGATTTGGCTTCGGCTCCTGAGCCCGAACGCTGGGTAAGAGCTTATTGGGATGACAGCGTTGAGGTTGTCGCAAGATCTACGCTTGACGTTTATGCTATTAACCGTGACGGTATTGTCCTTGATATTGCAACTAAAATGGCAAATGCTCACGTTAAAATCCACTCAATAAATGCTCGCCCGGTTGACGACTTAAACTGTCTTACAACTATGACTGTTTCCGTTAATTCAAAGGAACATCTTGACTCTATTGTAAAACAGCTAAAAAAGGTGGAAGGCGTATATCATATAGAAAGAAGTAAAAATATATGAAAGCAGTTATTCAAAGAGTAAAAAATTCGGGCGTTGAAATTGACGGAAAAACTGTTTCTGAAATTTCCCAAGGTTTTATGATTCTTCTCGGCGTTGTTGAAGGCGACACCGAGGCAGATGCAGATAAGTTTATAAAAAAAGTACCTGTTTTAAGAGTGTTTGAGGATGAAAACGGAAAGATGAATTTGTCCTGTCTTGACATAGGTGGTGAAATACTTGTTGTTTCACAGTTTACTCTATGTGCAGATTGCTCACATGGCAGAAGGCCGAGCTTTACCGCAAGCGCACCTCCCGATAAGGCTGAAAGACTTTATGAATACTTTGTTAAAGAGCTTAAAGCGTCAGGTATTAAAAAGGTGCTTACAGGTGAATTCGGTGCAGATATGAAGGTCTCTCTTATCAATGACGGACCTGTAACAATCATTCTTGACAGTAAGGAGTTGAAATAATGGTTAAGGTTAAATATGAAAGCTTCGGCTCAATGACTAACAACTGTTTTATCATCACAGATATCGCTACAAACAAAAGCGCACTCGTTGACTGTCCTGAGGACAGTAGGAAAATGCTTGATTTTATTAGCGGATTTGACCTTGAATACATCCTTCTTACCCACGGTCATTTCGACCATAT
>DLBD01000009.1 GCA_002494125.1 Ruminococcaceae bacterium UBA7030
GTAGGTTTTCCTGCTCACTTTTTTTATGATTATTCTAAAACCATTTTCGCCTTTTGAATACAGCCATAACAAGCCCTATAACAAATACGGTAAGCGCTATAACATATATATAGCCGTATCTCCAGCTAATCTCCGGCATCGAGGAAAAATTCATTCCGTACCATCCGACTATTATTGTAACAGGGAAGAATATAGTTGTGACAAGCGTCAGCGTTTTCATTGACGAATTAAGCTTCATATCAGTGTTCGCCTGGCAGCAGTCCCAAAGCTGTACCGCCGTCTGATATAGAAGCTCTGCGCTTTCCTTTAGCCTTTGCGCTTTTGAAGTGCAGATGCTGAATGCGTCTGAATCGTATCTGCCGAAATAGTCGCATATGTCAATAATCCCTTCAAAAAAGCTTCTGATTTCAAGAAGCTCTTTTTTTATTTCAAAAAGCTCACGGTTAAAGCTTTCCTGCGTGTTTTTTATGAGTATTCTTTCTTCCGTTTCTTCAAGCCGCGTTTTGATATTGTTAATCAGTAACCGGCGTTCACATATAAGCTCGACAAAAAGCATTTCGATAAATTCGTTTTCGTCGATGCTTTCGCAGTTTGCCTTTGATACAGTTTTAAGAAAGATATCTCTAACGATGTTTTTGACGTCGCTTGAAATCACAATAATCACAAGACGGCTTTTTACAAAGAGCGAAAACGAATAATCCTCGCAAAAGATATTGGCGCACCTGTACTGCCCGTACTCCTCAACTGCCGGGGAGGTGACGGACAAATCACCCTTTATGTTTTCAACCGCCTGCGTGCTTAAAGCAAATTTTTTGTAGCCTTCGGCAAGCTCCCTTGAATTAATTATCCCTGCAGTAAAAATGCTTTTGTTTATCTCGTCAACGCTTATGCTCAGCGCTTCGTCATCAAATTCATAAAACATATTATATTGTGTGAAAAAAATAAAAAATAATTAAGCTTTTTTGCAACACTTCACCGCGTTTTGATACTATAAAAATAATGATTTTATTTTGTCAAGTGTTTTTCGTAATTTTAACGGTATTTTTTTGTCATTTTTTTGGACATTTTTGTAATTTGCATTGACAAAAAATAGTGTAATGGTAGATTAAAATTATAGTTTTTGTAAACTATTTAAGGAGGTGAAGGAAGAGTTTGCATAAAATTATATATATTTTGGAGGTTAAATTATGAATAAAAAAATTGCAACAAAAAGCTTATTTACTGTATTACTTGTGGCTATTCTACTGTTATTTGTTTTTTGCTTATAAAAAGAAAGGTGACACAAAATGAAAAAGACATTAAAGATAATTATTAACTTTACAAGTATTGTTATGGCGGCGGCAATTTTGCTCTCAAGCTTTAGCGCCTTTGCCGCAACAGGCAGATGGATTAAATCAGGCGAGCGCTGGTGGTACAGGCACAGCGACGCTTCATATACAACAAACAACTGGGAAAAGATAAACAACAAGTGGTACTACTTTGACGCACAGGGCTGGATGAAAACCGGCTGGATAAGATCAAACGGAAAGTGGTATTATCTTGACAAAAGAAACGGCGATATGAAAAGTAATTGCCGCGTCTGCGAAATAAAAGGAAAACGAGAATATAATTATTACTTAAACCAATCAGGCGCTATGAGAACGGGTTGGCTTTATTCATCGGACCGTGATAACTGGCAATATTTCAAGAGTAACGGCGTAATGGCTCAAAACGAATGGGTTGGCGATTACTATTTCGATTCTGACGGCTGGATTTATGATAAAGAGCCCGGCTTACAGAATCTCGACAAAAAAATCGTAAGGGTGGATATGTCGTATTATGAAAGCGTGCCTGCAGATACGGTATATGCTTCAACACAGGATGAGGAGCTTATCTCTCTTCTTCAGTCTTATTTAGGTCACGGTGAATACAGCCCTGGTGCAAGAACGCTGATTATGGGCGGACAGGTTTACACCTTTGAACTGCATTATGATGACGGTACAACTGACAAATTATCTTTGCGAAAAGGCGAGCAGGAGTTCGTATCAAATCAAATGTATTATATAGGCTTTGACAGCAACTTTGCAGTAAGCTTTTTTGATACAATTTATGATGGCGAATAAAAAAATAAAAGAGTCGGAATTTCCGACTCTTTTGCGTTTATTTTGCTTTGCTTTTATTTTTATTTCGAAGGATAATCATAAAGGTCATACCGATTAAGCCGCCGATGGAATTCATCATCATATCTGTCATCGAATCAAAAAGACCGAGGTAGCCGTACTCGCCGCGGTATTTTGTAATGTCGTAAATCACAGTTTCGGCGCCCTCTTTTGCAAGCTGAAGGTTTGTGCCGTGAAGCGTGTCCATAAGAAACTCGTAAAACTCCCAGCCGACTGCAATCGAAAGAGCAAACATCAGGCTGAAAATCGCTGCAAGCGTTGCGGCACATTCGCCCTTTTTGCGCTGAATAATTACGGCGAAGTCATAGCCGAACACCGCGCAGACAAAGCCCGAAAAGATATGCATAAACTTGTCAAAAAACAAAACGTTGTCAAATATATTGCCGTAGGAGCCGATTACGATTCCCACAAAGATAATTGCATTTAGCATCGTCTGGCTCAATGGCGGCACCTCTTCAATAAAGCTTCCGTTTCCGAAAATCTGAAACATATCCCAGAGGTGAGTGAAGATGAAGCAGAATATACTTTCCCAGCCCATAACAACATTTTCATGCCCGCCTTTAATAAATGAATAAGCGGCGCAGCCGAGCATAGCAATTCTGACTATAATCCAGAAGATTAACTGCCCCTTCGGTATTTTATTAATCGGGTCTTTTTTTATCTGATAAGCCATATTAAAACCTCGTTAAAGTGATATGTTTATATTACCACAAAAGAAAGATTTTTCAATATATTTTTTCAAAATATAAAATAATTATAAATTAATGTTTTATTTATTTGATTTTAATAAACATTTGATTATAATAGGAACTGATAAAATGCACTATGGAGGTATTTATATGAACAAGCCTAATGCACCGTGGTTGAAGTTTTTCGGTGACATTCCCGAAACAATCGAATATCCGCAGGGTTCAATGTATGAGGCAATTAAATATGCCTACGACAATAACTTATATAATAACGCAAAAAATGATGCTTATGTTTTTCAGGGCAAAAGCACAAGTCATAAGCAGTTTTTCGACAAGATAGACGCTGTTGCAAAAGCGTTTACCGCTATCGGCATTACTGCAGGCGACAAGGTAACTATATGTATGCCAAACGCTCCGCAGGGTGTCGACGCATTTTATGCACTTAACAGAATCAGCGCAGTTCCTGCGATGATTCATCCGCTTTCGGCGGCAGGTGAAATTACTTTCTATATTGAAAACTCAAAGAGCAAGGCAATCGTAGTTCTCGATATGTTCTATGAAAAGGTTCTTGAGGCTCTTAAGGATGTTAATCGTCCGGTTAAGGTGATTGTTGCAAGGATTAAGGATGAGCTTCCTTTCCCGCTCAATCTCCTTTATCCTCTCACAGTTAAGGATAAACCCGCGCCGCTTCCTGCCGACAACAGCGATGTCATCAGCTGGGCGGATTTTATTGCAGGCGGCAAGGCTGTAAAGTCACTTCCTGAAACATTCCCGTCAAAAGATGACACAGCGGTTATCCTGTTCAGCGGTGGAACAACCGGTACTTCAAAGGGTATTGAGCTTACGAATATGAATATGAATGCCCTTGGCTATCAGGTTTCAAATGCAGCAGGCTTTTCTATGGAAAATCTTCGTATGTTTTCTGTAATGCCGCTTTTCCACGGCTTCGGCCTCGGCGTTGGCGTACATACTGCAATGGTTTGTTCAGCAACCTGTATTCTTATTCCGCAGTTCACTATCAAGACATATGCAAAAGACGTATTGAAGTATAAGCCGAATGTAATCGTAGGTGTGCCTACTCTTTATGAAGCGCTCCTTCGTTCAGACGGATTTGACGGCGCAGACCTCTCTTTCTTAAAGGGCGTTTTCTGCGGCGGCGACTCGCTTTCGGTTGAACTTAAGAAAAAGGTCGACAAGTTTCTTACCGACCATAAGGCAAAGGTTCAGATTCGTGAGGGCTACGGCACAACCGAATGCGTAACTGCCTCCTGCCTTACACCTTTCGATTTCTTCAGAGAGGGAAGCATCGGTATTCCTTTCCCTGACACATATTATCAGGTAGTTGATCCAAAAAATGATACTGAAGTTCCTTACGGTACCGAGGGCGAAATCTGTATCTGCGGTCCTACTGTTATGAAGGGATATCTTGATAACGCAGCAGAAACTGCTTCAACCTTAAGAACTCACGCGGACGGCAATGTATGGCTTCATACAGGCGACCTCGGCACAATGGATGAGGATGGTTTTATCTATTATAAGCAGAGACTTAAGAGGCTTATAATTGTTTCCGGATTTAATGTATATCCGTCACAGGTTGAAAACACAATCGACGCTCATCCTGACGTTCTTCTCTCATGCGCAATCGGTATCCCTGATCCGTATAAGATGCACAAGGTTAAGGCGTTTGTAGTTCTTCGCCCGGGCGTTGAGCCAAGCGATAAGATTAAAGAGGAAATCCTCGAGCATTGCCGTAAGAACATTTCAAAATATGCAATGCCGAGAGAAATTGAATTCCGTTCAGAGCTTCCGAAAACCCTCGTTGGTAAGGTTGCATACCGCCAGCTTGAAGAAGAGGAAGAGGCAAAGCTCAAGGCACAGGAAAACAAATAACAAAAGGCACCCTTTGGGAGAACCTTCATAAAGGCGAGGTGCGATAACGAAGG
>DLBD01000095.1 GCA_002494125.1 Ruminococcaceae bacterium UBA7030
CTGAATAAACTACTTTTGCCATTTTAGTTAAGGTTTTTAAGGGTTATTAACTTAATTTCGCATACTCCTGAGCGAAGATATATCCGCGTAAGGTAATGTATGTGTTTTGTTTCTTAAAAGCTGTCTCGTATGCAGCTTTCTCTTCTGCTGTTAGTGCCGCGATTGCCGTTTGCACCTGTTTGAACTTGTTACGTTGGGCTATCTGTAATGCGCTTGGCTCTCCCTTGTAAGGGTTACAGATCTTGCCCGTGTAAAGTGTGCCTTTACGGTTAGCGAAATACATGTCGGAGTGCCCACACACCTTTCCACTTAGCGACACTAATAGTTCCATCGGAACGTACTTTGCCATTGTTTTTGACAAACTTTTTTACCCGCTTTGTCATCTCGGGGACTAATAGGTTTAGATTGTTAAATTTGCATCTTCGATAATTCATATCTTCCTTTACGCGCGTATAATATCTATTGTATCTTATAATTCTATCTCTGCTATCTTTGCTTTTCTTGCTTGTTCTTCAACTTCTCTTTTTTGTCTCTCTTTTTGGTTCACTTTCCAAAAACCCATAGTGGCTTTACGCCATATCCACGCCTTTATTTCGTCCGGCTCGTCCAGATTTTGAATCCATTGCATGGTATGCTTGCTATACGATGACCTTTTTTTGCCTATTGTGGATATTGCTTCTTTATACTCTTCAAGAACCATAGCCTCATGACGCTCACGTTTTTCTTTTACTTGTTCGTTATACGGAAAACAATGTTCATCCAATAGATTCTTTTCTCGGTTGTAAACCCAACCCGTTTCTAATTCTGCCAAGTATTTCTTCACCGTCTTGCTGCTTATTCCGATGGCTTTTCCGATTGCCGATGCGCTTTTCGGTATGTATTGTAGCAGGCTCATCAGTATCGCCAAGCCTTTAGCCTCAGCACTTAAATTGCCGTTTATAAAATCAAAAGCGACAGGTTTGTACATCCCCTTAAACGGCATGATTTCATATGTGTTGGTCTTGTATCTGGATTTGGTTGTTTCTACAGGTACAATCTTTATTAGACCTGCTTTGACTAATTTCTTCGTTATATCTGACAGCGCATCTTCTGATAACTCCTGCTTGCGGCTGTATGGGTTCGTCACCCAGCATTTCCGATTATACACTACGTCCTTTTCAGCAAACATCAGCATCTTGGCGTAAATGTACACGGCTCGTAAACTCAATTTCTTTTCCAATACCACTTCCGGCATCTCCACAAAACTCTTTTTTACTTCCATAAAATCAATAATTTATAAATTCTCATTACGCATCTTCCATTTCCCGTTTCATCTTGGCTTCTTTGCTTTATCTTCCTTTATAAATTATCTTCGTAATCTGGCTCCCTTTTTATCTACTGCCTCGACTGTTAAAAACAGTCCGAGGCTTTATTAGTTTAGTATTCTAATTTAGTATTAGCAAGGCATTTTTTCGCCATTTCCGCATGGCACATTTCCAATATGCGCCTTGCTGTATGTCTGTTCCCCCGCATTGTATGCGGATTCCTTTGCGCCCGTATCTCTGAAATTTTATGCAAAGTTACTACTTTTTCTTGAATTTAAAAACCTCAATACGAAATTTATATAACTTTGTTATATAACTACACTTTAAACCGTTTCCTGTTGTTTGAACGTACATAAAAATCAAGCAAACACAAAAAAGCACGGTTACCTGTTTTAGATAACCGTGCCGCTAAAATATTTTTTTGTATTACATTTCCGTTGAAGGCGTTCTTTTTCCTATACTACTTTTTCGTATCGAAGTCCTTTTACGACCTCTTTAATACATCCTATCTGCTTCCAGTAGGATATATTTTGTTTAGGGTCTGCATTAGAGTTCCCCAACTTTGTTTGAAGCTGGCTTACATCTTCACGAGTAAACTGCTTTGGAAGCATCGGCAGCATATACGGAACTCTATGCCCGTTTATTCTCTGATGGTCAGAGGCTGCTTTATCCACGCGACTGCCAAATAATGACATGTGGTTGCAGAAAGTATATTCCGCTACCCACAGGCCAAAGTTTACAATCTCGTCCTCCGTGAGAGTGGAATTGTATTGCTCCAGCAAATAACAGAGCATGCCTGCCCTAAAGCCGTTTACAGCTGACCGTTTGCGGAACTCGTCCACAGCTTTCGAGGCTGTTGCTTTGGCTAAGTCTCCTTTTTGGTTGACCCAAGTTTGAATCGCTTCTAACAAAGGAGGAAACGCAAGCTGCCCCCCTTGCTCCATTAACCAGAGGACTGCGCTACCTACTTCGTATTTCATATCCTCTGTTATAGGACGGAAGCGTCGCATCGGTTCACCGAAACGATCCGGTAGTTCTGTGACTATCCATCTATTGAGCATACCGCCTTCGATAGCATTACCATTAAAGAAACTTTTGCAAGCATCCGGCGTACCGGTAGCTAACATATTGAGCAGCAATTGAATCGTACCGCTCCATGTCCCTTGACGCGAGATCATTTCTTGGCTATAGATACTATTGTCAAAAGCCAAGCAGAAAAACTGATTTAAGTTTGCCCATGATCCACGTTTGCTGTGCTGTACTAATACTGCTAATTCTGGATAAAAAGTAAAAAGGTGCTTTCCACATGTAATCTGCATCTTTTGGCAGAGAGCCGATATAGAAGTGGTCTGAGGACCTAAACGGTCTTCTTCTTCAAGAAAAGGTATCGTGAGCAAATCAACATACCTCTTAACGAAGGATTTACCACTACTGGTCTCGCCCTGAATACAGGTCATAAAAGACAAGGAGTGTTCTTCTCCATCATAATAGTCAAAACGAATATTCGTTGCTAATGCGCCTAAAATAGGCAACAAGGCTACTACGAGTGGAGCCTTAAACTCCGACTCTTCTTCAAGATCCGTCAACGCTTGAATTAGCCACGGTAAACGCGGTAATGGTAACGCAGCCGGATTGAACATCTCTGCATAGGATGTTCCTTTAGTACTGCTCTCTGTTTCAAGAACAGGGGAGAGATCTTGTCTCTCAATCTTTGACGCCAAAGCGTCTTTTGAAAAATTTTTATTCATTAATTTTTTAATTTGTTTAATGACCCGGTTGGATGTAAGACGATACTGACTATCTGTGAAGCAATCTGCTCCCAGAAGAATAATAGCGGATCACTGGTAAATAAAATAATTTGCTTCCTCCACAATTTTTCTCGCCATAAGGTGGAGAGCTTATGGCTTTCGTAGTAATAGACTTTTTCAACATGTCAAAGATCGCCTTCTTTGGTCGTAAGTCGGACGGTCGGATTAATCAAATGACCATCACATCCTATAGCCGGAATAACAAAACTGCTTCTTCCGACTTTCCGACTTTCCGACGCTTCGGAAATGTTATACATATATTTATCCCTCAAATTCTATGCCAGACTATCACCCTGACAGAAACAATTCCAAAATAAGTGCACATTGGCAGTATTATCGTCTCTTTTGTCATATACAACTAACCAACCTGCCAAACTCTACCGAACGGATACCGAAACGATATGCATACCATACAAACTTTGCAAAACTCG
>DLBD01000034.1:0-4157 GCA_002494125.1 Ruminococcaceae bacterium UBA7030
GGAGCGGAGTTCTTTGCTTCGCAGAGTTATTGCAGCGTAGCCGAGAACGAGGGGACCGATGACCTCATCGGTCCGTTTTTATTCGGCAAAGCCAAATTTCATAAGAAAGGGCACCGTTTAGGTGCCCTCATTTTAAATTATACATTGAATTACCACAAAGAATCTTCTTCGTCCGACTGGAATATCTGGTTGCCGTCTTCGTCCCAGCTTGTTTCAAGCGCTTTGTGGTAAATATTGCCACCCGAATCCTTAAAAGCCTTACTGTCATCATCATACTTTATCATTCCGTGACTGTCGATTACAAGGTAACCATCCTTGTCGATAAAGCACAAGTCTGCCTTTACAAATTTTGTATCCCTGTCGGTGAGGTAATACTCATACGTGTTCCCAACCGTATGGGTCGGATCTTCAATTGTTTTTCGGTAAAAATAGTATCTTGTTCCGTCAGATGTATAATATGCAATTTGCTCCGCTTCGTCATAATAAAGTCCGTTTTTGTCAAAGTATGCTCCGTTGACTGCAACAACCTTAAGATTGTCTTCATATCTGGTTACATTTGCATGAATTTTTTCATCAAGAATATCGGTATAGAAATCAAAGAATTTTTCCGTAGGAACCTCGGTTTCGCCGTCATCTGGTTTTGACTTATAAGTTACAGATACAGTTCCCGACTCCTCGTTCTTATAAACCGAGGCGTAAATAACTCCGTGTTTAAGGTTTATTTTATTTTCATTAAGCTTTTCATATTTCTTCATAAGATAATTGTAAAACTCGTCAAGAACGGAGTCGACCTCCTCCTCGGAATAACCCATTTCAAGAAGCATTTGCCTTACGGTTTCCTTTGACATGAAATCCTCTTCGATTATCTCTGAATCAGTTATGCTTGCAAGCTCATCCGGTGAAGCGTCAGGATTTTCTCTTAATGCGGAATTGAGTGCGTCACGAAAAACGATATACTCATAAAAATCCGAACTTCCTTTGAACGCGGAACGGTTAAGAGTATATTTATAGTTTTCATTTCCTATAAGGTATTGAAAACTGTAATCGCAGTACGCAAGAACAGAGTCACCGTATAAAATAACGAGGCTTATAGGACAATAATTCTCATAAAACTCAAGCTCTCTGTCGTCCGTATATTCATTATTGTAATAGGTGTTTGGAATATAGCTGTGAAATTCATCCTCCCTCTCGCCGTTAATCATAACAAATTTTGTCGTGAGCTTTGTATATTTGCTCTCAAAATATGCTGTATTCATATTGAAAATAATTTTGCAATATGCTTCTGAGCCTTCATATTCGGTATCGTTATAAGCGGCATACGCTTTTTCAGCAGGGTTCTCATAGGAAAGAAAAATATTAACCAAATTGTGCTGGTATCTGTACTCTTCAACCGTATTGCTGTGAATGAATTCCTCAAAGGTTATGCCCTTTTCTTTAAACGCGTCCTCTATTTCGTCCCCGCTGTTGCACTCTTCTGCAACACTTAAAACAAGTTTGTACGCGTCAAGATATTCATTTTGAAGTGTTTTTATGTCAAAATACGATTTTGCACAGAGCAAAATTCCGACAAGAAGAATCGGGATAGAAAGATACAATGTTATATTATAAAACGCACGCGAAAGCCTGTTGTCAATAAGCTTGTTTCTAAGGAGCTTAACCTTTACATAATAAACAAGCATTACCGAAAATGCGACCGCCGCAACTGACATAGCAGCACAGATTATAATAATTATAGTCTTCTTGTCAGGATAATTGCTTATTCTCGGCAGTGTACACTCCTTTAAGAATGCAAAAAGCTCTGAAAGACTTGAATTTGAGCGACCGCCAAGAGCCTTCATAATAATGAAATTAAAATATGCCGCGCCGCCGATAACTAAAACATTGAGAAGTTTTGAAACAATATTAACTCTCCTCGCTGTATAGCTTGAAAAAAGATAAACCAAAGCAACGCTGATAAATATTGCTCCCAAAAGCGAGCTTATAAGTCCGCTGTCATAAAAGGCATATGTTTTCAGAGCCCACCAACCGCCTACATGGACAGCCGCGAGAAAAACAAACAGAATTATATCGGGCAACGGATTCTGACTTGAATTATGGAGTCTGCCGAAATCATCGCAAACAAGTGACGCGTCGCCCATTGCTTCGGTTGCCGTTTCATTCGCGCGGTCATCGTCGTATCCGATCTCTTTATAAAAATCAAATCTCTCGTCTATGTGTGAGGCAAGCTCGGTTTTAACAACCTGCTTTTCATGATAATTATATATTTTTTTAGTCGCTTCCTTGATGTAATCGTCTTTACTCATTATGCAAAACTCAGCACCTTTTTAACTGATGCGGTAAATTCTTCAAATTCAACCTGCTTCGCCTTAAGCTGCTTTACTCCCTGTTTTGTGATTTGATAATACTTTTTCTTTCTTCCCGTAGATGTGTCCCAATAGCTTTCAACATATCCCTCCTGCTCAAGAGAATGAAGAATAGGATAAAGAGTGCCCTCCTTAAGCGAAAAGACATTATCGCTTCTCGCCTCAAGCGATTTTATGATTTTATAGCCATACATATCCTCACTGCTTATTACGGAAAGCACCATCATCGGTATCGTTCCTGTAGATAAATCTTTGCTTACCTTCATAATGCCATCTCCTTTTCCGTCTATGCATAGATTGTCTATGTATATGCTATCACAAAACTTTCGCATTGTCAAGAAAACAAAAAGGACGACCAATGGTCGTCCCTACTTATTGTATGAGCAAAGCGAGTAAACAATAACACCAAATTGATTACAGCAGTATTCCCGCCGTTATCAGTCAGAGTAACTGCCTGCACTGCGGAAACTGTCAATCCGTATGTTCTGTCGGTGCAGTTGTGATAAAGAATTGAACCCGACAACTTCTGATTTGTAAAACTAAAAGCCGCCGATTACTCGGCGGCTGTACTTTTCTTTTGCATTTTACAACAGTAATTAAAAACATTAATATTGGAGGAAAATGCAATGAAAAAGTATATTACTGATGAAAAAACGGCACTTATGTTAAACTAAACGGAAAGGAGTGATAAATTCATTCCTTTCCGTTTAGTTTAATCAAAAGGATTTTCAGTTTTGTAAGGAAGGGCTTTCGGTTGGTTGTAGGAAATGTCCTTTATGCCATAGAACTTAAACACTTCAAATAGTGCCTTGCCGTAATGACCGAAGGCGACCGCGCCGTGGTGGGGATAATGCTTTTCAATCAGCACGTGGCGGTAAAATCTGCCCATTTCGGGGATTGCAAAAACACCAATACTGCCGAACGAGCCTGTCGCAACGTCAAGGATTTCGCCCTCGGCAATATACGCACGGATATTGCCCTCGCTGTCGCACTGAAGACGGTAGAAAGTAATATCGCCCGCCGCAATATCGCCCTCAAGCGTGCCTCTTGTGAAATCCGGATCACTTCCCTCGGGTTCAAGAAGCCTGTGCTGTATGAGCTGATACTTTACCGCTCTGTCGGCACACATTTTACAGCTCGGTGTATTGCCGCAGTGGAATGCCATAAAGGTATCCGTAAGCAGATAATCCGTCTTGCCTTTTATTTCCTTTTCGTAAAGCGAAGCGGGAACTGAGTTGTTAATGTCGAGAAGCGTTACAGCGTCATTAGAGATACAAGCACCGATATATTCAGAAAGAGCGCCGTAAATGTCCACCTCGCAGGCAACGGGTATGCCGCGGGATGCAAGTCTTGAATTTACATAGCAAGGCTCAAATCCGAACTGCTCAGGGAATGCGGGCCAGCATTTGTCGGCAAAAACAATGTATTCTCTTGCGCCTTTATGCTCCTGTGCCCAGTCAAGCAGAGTGAGTTCAAACTGCGCCATTCTCGGCAGCATTTCGGGATAGTTATTGCCCATTACTCCAAGCTCGTTTGCCATATCCTCGCAGACAGCCGGAATACGCTCGTCGTTTTCGTGCGCCTTATATGCAACGAGGAGGTCAAGCTCGCTGTTTTCCTCAATCTCCACGCCGATTTCATAAAGCCCTTTAATCGGTGCGTTGCAGGCAAAGAAATCCTGCGGGCGCGGTCCAAAGGTGATAATTTTTAAATTCTTAACGCCGATAACTGCTCTTGCAATCGGGATAAAGTCAGTAATCATTTTTGCGATATCGTCAGCAGTTCCGACGGGAT
>DLBD01000034.1:4310-6237 GCA_002494125.1 Ruminococcaceae bacterium UBA7030
CCGTTAATCAAATCGCCATCGCCCTCTGCCGCCGCCACGAACATAACAGGACCGTCAAACTTTTCGGCAATCAGCGTTTCGGGCGTTTCAGGACCGAAATTGCCGAGGAATACAACAAGCGCATTACACTCCTTCATTGTAACATCTGCAACGGCATCGAGCATATCAAGCTCGTTTTCAACTGTCACGGGACATTCATAAATTTCGCCGTCATAAGCTTTTACGATTGCCTCACGCCTTTTGATTGACAATTCAATCGGGAAGCAATCGCGCGATACGGCGATTATGCCAAGCTTTACCTTTGGAATATTATTCATTGTAATTCCTCCTTGTAAAAATCATTCAATGCCGGATAGAGCATTTTGAATTTTCTGTATTTTCTGCTATATACTTCTGTTAACGCCGTATTCGGATTAACGGTATATTCAATCTGAGGCTGACAGGAAATGCCTGCCGCAAGCAGTGCACCGCCATAAGCGGGTCCTTCATTTTGAATAACGGATAATTCTATACCGAGAATGTCAGAGAGAATTTGCATCCATTCCTTGCTTTTAGTTCCGCCGCCGCAGACGGTAGCTTTTTTAATTTCATTCGGGCAAAGCTCAATGCAATCCTTAATCGCAAAAGACACGCCCTCAAAAACGGCTCTCTGCATATCAGCTCTTGTTGTAGCGTGGGTGATACCGATAAATGCACCCTTTATATCGCCGTCGTTATGCGGACAGCGTTCGCCCGACATATACGGCATAAAATACAAGTCGTTTTGCGGTGAACATTCCACCTTGTAATCGCTCTCAAATACCGTTTCGTTGAGCCATTTGTTGCAGCTTGCGGCTGAAAGAATACAGCCCATTAAATGATACTTTCCGTTTGCGTGGCAGAAGGAATGAAGTGCAGGGTTGCTTGTTTTCACATACTTGTCCGTAGGAATAAATACCGTTCCGCTTGTGCCAAGAGAGATATTGCACTGTCCTTCGTTTACCGTATTTGTTCCGATTGCGGCTGCGGCGTTATCGCCTGCGCCTGCCACAACATCACAGTCAAGACCGAGCGTATTGGTTTTGCCGATGACTTCATAACTCTCATATACCTTCGGAAGATAGCTTTTATTAATACCAAGAATTTCAAGCATTTGAGCCGACCAACAATTCTTTTCAACATCAAAGTACAGCGTACCCGAAGCGTCGCTGACATCGGTAGCAAATACACCTGTCAGTTTGTAATTGATGTAATCCTTCGGTAAGCAAATTTTCTTGCATTTTTCAAAAATCTCAGGCTCATTTTTCTTCACCCACAAAATTTTCGGAGCGGTAAAGCCTGCAAAAGCGATATTACCCGTAAGTGCCTGCAATCTTTCTTTGCCGATAACGCTGTTGAGATAGTCCGTTTCCTTGCCTGTTCTTGTGTCGTTCCAAAGGATTGCAGGGCGAAGTACATTGTCATTTTCATCCAACATCACAAGCCCGTGCATCTGACCGCCTACGCCAACACCTTTTATGTCCCCTTTGTTATATCCATCTGTCAGTTTCGCGACGCCCTCACTAACTGCATTCCACCAGTCAACAGGATTCTGTTCGCTCCAATTCGGTTGCGGATAATAGAGTGGATATTCCTTCGAAACTGTTTTTATAATCTCTGCTTGTTCGCTCATTAAGATGAGTTTAACAGCAGAGGTACCGAGGTCTATTCCTATATAGTAGTTCATTATATCACCACTTTTACTATACAACATTTTTCAGAAAAATGAAACATTTATACCCATTTTTCTGTTTTGATGATTTCGCCCATACCGTTTGCAAGGGTGGTGTCTGCAGAGCAATAATTCAAAACAGTGCCTTCCTTTACATAAATCGGCATTGTTTTAAGGTCGATTTTTCTCGTAATCCACTTTCCGTCTGATATGATTTTTTCCTTTGTGAAATAGTCA
>DLBD01000034.1:6423-8197 GCA_002494125.1 Ruminococcaceae bacterium UBA7030
GTTCTTACCGTTCTGTCCTCGGGATACTCAAGATACAGCGCCCGCATCATCGGCAAGCCTGTTTTTGTGCATTTTTCCGCCTGCTCGTAAATATACGGCATCAGCGAGTAACGAAGCTTATCGTAGTAACGGAAAATATCACAAGCCTCTTTAGAAAAACGCCAAGGCTCACGGTAGTTGTTATCACCAACACCGTGACAACGGGAATGTGACGAGAAAAAGCCAAGCTGTGCCCAACGGACATAAAGCTCATCGGTAGGTGTACCTAAAAATCCACCGATATCGTGAGAGACGAATGGAATACCGCTGAAGCCTAAGGAAAGTGATGCTCTGAGTGTGCCTGCTAGAGCTTCAAATGTACACTGACTGTCACCGCCCCAATGAAGTGGATAACGCTGACTGCCTGCTGTACCGCTACGAGCCCACACAATATTTTCACCTGACACTTCATTTGAAGCATCAAAAATCACTTTGTTGTAAACGAGTGAATAAAGGTTATGGAAATGCTTACCGTCTACATTCTGATAAATTGCATCTTCTGCGATACCCTCGCCAAAGTCGGTTTTGATTGCAGCTGCACCGAGCTTGATAAGCTCTTTTATTTTGTCACCGTACCATTTGCAAGCTTCGGGGTTTGAAAAGTCGATAGTAACATCCTTAACCCAACTGCCCTGACAGGAATCAGGCAACTGATATGGCTTGCCATCTTTATCCTTTGAAAGATAGCCGTTTTTTACAGCTTCGTGGTAATTTTCATTATCGTCATTTGGCGGAATGAAATTATACTGCCATAGACTGATTTTAAAACCGTCTTTTTTGTATCGCTCAATGTTTTCTTTGGGATTCGGGAATCTCTCCTCGGAGAATTTAAGGTCGCAGTTCCAGTCACGGCTGAACCACGCAGTATCAAGGTGAAGTACATCACAAGGAATATCGTTTTTGCGTACCTTTTTAGCAACATCGTCAACAACATCCCAGGAAACATAGCTGTTACGGCTCATCCAAAGACCAAAGCTCCACAGTGGAGGCAGTTTTGCAAAGCCTGTTAAAGTACAATAACCCTTGATGATATCTTTCGGTGTTTTGCCTCCGATTACAAAGTAATCAATCTGACTGTCAAGAACAGCAAACTGCAATGCACTTAAATCTGTTGTGCCTATCTGCCAATCGGTTTTAGCACTTGAGTTGAGGAAAAGTCCGTAACCCTTGGTTGAAAGGTAGAATGGAATGTTTAAATATGAACGACGGCTTGTAGTACCCACTGCATCTTTATTATAAAAATCAACTGTTCTGCCGTTACGGGTAAGAGAGTCAAAGCGTTCACCAAGACCGTAAACCACTTCGTCAGTTTCAAGCTCAAGCGATTCAAAACAAGCGTAATCACCTTCCAAATCTGCAAGAGCCAAATCGTGAATATCACCTGTACGGAAATCCTGCTTTTTCTGAGAGTAAAACTCTTTACCGTCAATGAATTTCGCAGAAATTTTTGTTGTCTGCTTATCAACAGAAATAATAATTTTACTTGTTGCGAGAGTAATTTCATTCTCTGTTTCGCCCAGGGTGAAAGCAACATTTTCAGGCTTTGCAATGAGCATTCTTGCATCTTCGGGAAGTCCTGCAAAATGATTTATGATTTCTTTATCTTTCGAGAAAACTACTCTGAAAATTTCATCAGTCCATAAATTGATATGAAGATATACTTTCTCAATGGTAATATCGGCAGGCTTATACAGATGAAGTGAAGTTTCGTGAGTGTATGAAAGCACAGCACGGC
>DLBD01000036.1 GCA_002494125.1 Ruminococcaceae bacterium UBA7030
AGCCCAGTCCTGAGCCTCGGTACCTCCTGCACCTGCGTGGAAGGTGAGAAGCGCATTTTTGCCGTCGTATTCGCCTGAAAGAAGAGTTGAAAGCGTAAGCTCTTCAAGTTTCTTTTCTATTTCATCAACAGACTGTTTGCAGTCGTCGAAAAGGTCTAAATCCTCCTCCTCGTCAGCAAGCTCAATCATTACAAGGGCGTCCTCATATTCGCTTTTTGCGTTTTCGTATGATTCAACCTTTGATTTAAGAGAGCCGATTTTCTGCATTATTTTCTGACTGCGTTCCATATCATCCCAGAAGTCGGGCGCAGCGCTTTTTTCCTCAAGCTCTGCAATATCCTTTTTCAGCGTGTCAATAGCAAGCGCTTCTTTAAGATTTTTCACAGTTTTTTCCGATTCAAGAAGTCGGAATCTTAACTCCTCATACTCTACCATAAAAATTACTCCGATAACATTATTATTAATTTATTATATACAAATATGACCTATATTTCAAGTTCAAAATATATTTACAATATTTTAATATAGCTATTGATTTATCGTGATAATATAATGTATAATAAAATTTATCTATAAGTTGTATTTTATTTAAAGGAAAGATTATGGAAAAGTATCTTAACGATAAATGTCCCGTGTGCGAAAAACAGTTCGTTTCGGGCGACGATATAGTCGTTTGCCCTGATTGCGGAACACCGCATCACAGGGAATGTTATAAAAATGTCGGTCACTGCGCGAATGTTTCAAAGCATAAGGAAGGCTTTGCGTTTGTTGAGACACCTTTGAAGGAGCAGAAGTATTCATCACCGCAAGAGAAATATATGGCAAAGCGTAACGAGATAGCGCCGGATGAGACGGAGCTTCACTGTCATATCTGCGGCGAGAAGGTTGAGAAGGGCGCGACGATGTGTGTTCACTGCGGCGCTGTTCTTGACGTTCAGCCGATAAACGATTATTCTCAGTACTCAAAGGAGAAAGTACTTGATGATGAGATTGACGGCGTTCCCGTTGCGGATATTGCGGCTACAGTCGGCGCAAATACTTCACGCTTTATTCCGAAATTCAAGGCGAATAAAAAGTTTTCGTGGAACTGGAGTGCATTCATTTTCGGACCGTATTATTTTTACTACAGAAAAATGTATCGTGCCGGTGTGATTGCTACAATAATAAGTCTTGCTTCAAATTTTATATGTCAGGGCTTTTTTGCACAAAGAATATCGGATTTTATGGAGCTTGTTCAGTCAAAAACATACAGAGAGCTTTTTGAGGGTAGTCCACTCAGCAATCCTGAGCTTTTTTCCCAGCTTTCGCAGCAGCCTGCATACAAAGGCATGTTAACTGTGTCGCTTGTGATGCTTGCTATCATTCTTGTGATAAGAATTTTTTGTGCTTTGTTTGCCGACAGCATTTACAGACAGCAGACGCTTCGGACAATCAAGGATGTAAACAAGAAACTTGAAGAGGGCGAATTCTTTGCACCTAATCCTATTTTCGGCAATCAGCAAAGCGAGCTTAGTCAAAAACAGATGAAAATGCTTTTCCTCAACCGAAGGGGAGGGGTCAGCATCTTTGCTCCGATAGCGGCATATTTTGCAGTTGATTTAATAATGTCATTTATTTCAAGATTCTAGGGATTAAAATAAAAGGGGATAAAAATGAAAAAGGTAAGAAAGGCTATAATTCCTGCGGCAGGGCTTGGCACAAGAGTTTTGCCTGCGTCAAAGGCAGTGCCGAAGGAAATGCTTAATATTGTTGATAAGCCCGCAATTCAGTATATTGTTGAGGAGGCTTTTGCCTCTGGTATCGAGGATGTGCTCATAATAACAAACAGGGGAAAGGGTGCGATTGAAGACCATTTCGATCATGCCTTTGAGCTTGAAGCACAGCTGAAAAACAATGAAAGTAAAAAGGATATTTACGATGAGGTCGCAAAATGTTCCTCGTTCGGTAATATTTATTTCATACGTCAGAAAGAAACGAAGGGGCTTGGGCACGCAGTGCTTTGTGCAAAGAGCTTTGTCGGCGATGAGCCGTTTGCAGTTCTGTACGGCGACGATGTAATCATATCCGATAACCCTGTTACAAAACAGCTTTGCGAGGCGTATGAAAAATACGGCAAGGGTTCTGTTGGAGTTAAAGAGGTGCCTGATGAGGCAATTACAAAATACTGCTCTCTTGCAGTTGAACCGATTGAAAACAACTGTTTTAACTGTACCGATATGATTGAGAAACCTTCACCTGACGAGATTATGTCAAACTATTCGATTCTCGGAAGAGTTGTTATGCCGCCGGAAATATTTGAAATTCTCGAGCATACCGCTCCGGGTGCAGGCGGTGAGCTTCAGCTTACGGACGCTATGAAAACACTTGCAAGGCGTGACGGCGTTATAGCAGTTGACTATGAAGGCACACGCTATGATATGGGCAATAAATTCGGCATCCTTCAGGCAAATATCGAGGTTGGCTTAAACCATCCCGATACAGCCGGAGAGCTCAAAGAGTACATTAAAAAGATAGCAAAGGATTTGGATTAATGATTAAGATTGAAAGAACAAGCGTTGTCAACTTTGACAATGCAATGAGAGGTGCAAGAAATCCGCTTAATTCGTGGTCAAGGTATGATTCATATTTTGATGAAAACGGCGATTTCCACTTCGGCGAAAATGATTTAAGCCTTGCAAAGCGTTTGTGCAAGGCGGGTACCGACCACAGAAAGTTTATAAGAATGATTCTTGTTACAGTGGATGTTACAGCACCGCTTTACTGGTGGAAGGAGTATGATACCTATAAGGTGTCAACTGTTGCGAACTCTACGTCAACAATGCATAAAATCCATTCAAAACCGTTTGAGCTTGAGGATTTTTCGGTTGACCATATGAACGAAGAGGGTATTGAGGCAATGAAAAAGCTTATCGAAACCCTTGAGGATTTAAGACTGCGTTATCTTGAAACAAAGGATAAAACACTCTGGTATACAATCATCCAGCTTTTACCAAGCTCTTATAACCAGATGCGTACTTGTACTCTGAATTATGAAACCCTTGCAAACATATACTATGCAAGAAAAAATCATAAACTTGAGGAGTGGCATACATATTGCGACTGGATTAAGGAGCTTCCTTACTTCAGCGAGCTTCTCATACAGGAGGAAGCAGGTGAAGAATAATGCAGTATTATTATAATCCGTTTGAGCCTCAGACTCCTTCGGTAATGCCGCCTCAAATAGATTACAACGAGCAGTGGCGGGCTTTAGAAGAGCTGCGATTACGCAAGAATTATGAAAAGGGCGAGATAAAGAAGTTCAGTCTTGCTCTCGGCATTGCGATTGTTGCTTTCGTTGCGATTCAGGCAGCAACAACGTTTATAGTAGGACTATTCGGATACACCGAAAGCTTAACAAATGACCCCGTATTCTTATACGCTTATTCAATTATATGTTCTTCGGTGCTTTCGGTTGCACTTCCTTTCGGAATAGTCGGATATTATTTCAAGAAAAACGGGCAATACTCCAAGTACCATATTATTCCGTCAAAAAAACTCGGCATTTCAAAGTTTATATTGTGGGTGCTTTTCGGAATGATGTGCTGTATTGCAGCCCAGTTTTTGGTATCATATTTTATTCAAATAGTTTATTCTCTAACCGGAAAAATGCTCGAAGCGCCCGAATACGCAAAATCAAATTCTGTATTTGCACTTTTTATGGAGCTTCTTGCCACAGTAATTGTTCCTGCAATAACTGAAGAATTTGCTATGAGATGTTGCTCTCTTCAGCTTCTTCGTAAATACGGAAAAGGCTTTGCAGTGCTTTGTGTAAGCGTTGTATTCGGACTTCTCCACGGCAATATAGTGCAGTTTGTTTTTGCTTTTATAATAGGTCTAATTTTAGGATATGTTACCGTTATGACCGACAGCATTTTACCTGCTGTTATTATTCACGGCGCTAATAACGGCTTGTCGGTTACATCATCTGTTGCAGAATACTTTTCGGGTGAGGAAACGTCAAATATCGTATCGGTAGTTTTATACGTTTTGTTTGCGGTGCTTGGCATTTTTGCAACAGTTATTCTTGCAAAAAATAAACAGTTCAAAAGTCTGAAAACGGATAACACCTCCGTTTTAAGTTTCGGTGAAAAAATGTCTGCATTTCTTTTCCCGTGGATGATTGTTCCGTTTTTAATATTAATAATTCTTACTGTTTCAAGCAGCTTATTATAATGAATAATGCGGATTGTCCTTTATTGTAATTATTCAACAGGACAATCCTTTTTTGTAAACAATTATGAAAAATGAATTTATGAAAAGAGCATATGACCTTGCAAAGCTTAGCGCACTCGAGGGTGAGGTGCCTGTTGGTGCGGTTGTTGTAAAGGACGGAGAAATAGTCGGTGAGGGCAGAAACCGCCGTGAATCCGGAAGAAACGCCCTTTATCATGCGGAGCTTGAGGCAATAGACAACGCATGTAAAAAGCTTGGCGGATGGAGGCTTTGGCAGTGCGATATATATGTAACGCTTGAGCCGTGTCCCATGTGCGCCGGAGCAATTATCAATTCAAGAATAAAGCGCGTATACTTCGGCGCAAAAGATATGAAAGCAGGCTCCTTCGGTTCTGTTGTAAATTTTAACGACCTTCCTTATAATCACAAGCCGGAGATAATTTCGGGAGTTGACGGTGAGGAGTGTTCCGCACTTTTAACGGATTTTTTCAGGAAACTGAGAAAAAGTAAAGAGGAACAGTATGATAATTAATTCGGGTCAGAGGACAGATATTTCTGCCTTTTACAGCAAGTGGTTTATTAACCGAATAAGAGAGGGTTATGTTCTTGTGAGAAATCCCTATAACCCGAGCCTTGTGACGAGGTACGAGCTGTATCCTGAGGTTGTGGACATTCTTTCTTTCTGCTCAAAAAATCCTGCGCCTATGCTCAAATATCTTGACGAGCTGTCGAAATACCGACAGTTCTGGTCGGTAACGATTACGCCTTATGACAAGGATATTGAGCCGAATGTTCCGGACAAAGCCGTCGTCATGGAGACATTCCGGCAGCTTTCTTCGGTCACCGGCCCGGACCATATGTGCTGGCGCTATGATCCGATCCTGATCGATGATACATGGACCTGC
>DLBD01000114.1 GCA_002494125.1 Ruminococcaceae bacterium UBA7030
GAACGGCAGATATTACCGTGGCAGACAAAACAAATTCTTATCATTTATTTCTCCTGTCAAGGAAATTTATTATCTCATTTTCCTGTTTATACTCAATCATTGTATCAAGCTCAAGGTTATGCAGGCTTTCAAATATCGACTTTTCAATGCCCGGATAATCCTTTTTAAGCTCTTTGATGAGATATTTAACCTCCTGCCTTTTTGACGCTCCGATATCGTCGTCAGCCGAATGATACTGCTCTGTAAAGCGGCAGGCGCATCTTATAAACTCAAGTCCGTTATACTCACACCACGAGATAATATCCTCCTCGTTGATACAATAAAGCGGTCTTATAAGCTCCATCCCTTCAAAATTAGTTGAGGCAAGCTTAGGCAACATTCCCTGAAGCTGCGAGGCGTAAAACATACTAAGCGCGATTGTTTCAATAACATCGCTGAGGTGATGGCCAAGTGCGATTTTATTACAGTTAAGCTCCTTTGCCTTAGCGTAGAGATGACCCCTTCGCATACGGGCGCAAAGATAACAGGGCGACTTTTCAGAGCTGTAAGCCACATCAAAAATATTACTCTCAAACACAGTCAGAGGGATATTCAGTATCTTTGCATTTTCAAGGATACGGCTGTAATTCTCCTCATTATACCCGGGATTCATAACAAGATAAACGAGGTCAAAATCGACGCTCCCCTGCCTTTTGTAAAGCTCCATAAGCTTTGCCATAAGCATAGAATCCTTACCGCCGGAGATGCACACCGCAATCCTGTCGCCGTCCTCAACAAGCGAGTAGCGCTCAAGCGCATTTAAAAACGGCTCCCATATGCTCTCACGGTACTGCGTAAATATGCTGTTTTCAATTTTCTCGGCAAGCATAACATTCTCCTAAGTAATTATATAATTATTATACATTATTGTAATCAGGTGTCAATATTCCGGCTCACAGTTTAAATACCCTTTCCCACTGCAATATGTACATTATCGGCATTTCACTTGTAAATATAAATAAGAGCGGCTCTCTCAAGTATCTGTATGGCTGCCTTCAGTCTCAGGCATATCAAAGATGAAAAAGCGGAAATAGCGAAAGGCGAGGTGCGATAAAATCAACGCTATGTTTGAAAGAATAACGAGTAAGAAATAAATTAAAGGCTTCGGATTAATCCGAAGCCTTATTTAATGTGACAATATTGTAATGGAAACATCATCACTAATATGCTAAAATGAAATCCGAGGTGATAGTATGAACATCTTTTTATTAGAGGACGACGAGGCGATCGGCATAGCGCTTACCTATTCGCTTCAAAGCGAGGGCTACGAGGTAATGCTTGCAAAGAGCATTCGTGAAGCGAAAAGCGTTATCGATAACAATACTTTTTCATTATATCTTCTTGATTTGACTCTGCCTGACGGCAGCGGCTATGATATCTGCAAAGCGGTGAAAGCGCAGGGCGATTATCCCGTTATTTTCCTTACCGCATACGACGATGAAGCAAACGTTGTTATGGGCTTTGACTTCGGCGCAGACGATTATATTTCAAAGCCGTTCAGACTTAAGGAATTGCTTGCAAGGATTAAATCAGTGCTCCGCCGTTACAGCAAGGACAGCGCAGACGGAATTATTAATATCAAAAATGTTAAAATCAACACAAATGAGGCGAAGGTGTTCAAAAACGGCGAGGAGGTTATTCTTACCGCTATGGAATACCGTCTGCTGCTGACAATGCTTAATAATCGCGGAATTGTTTTAACACGAAACAGACTGCTTGAGGACATATGGGACGTAGAGGGCGATTTTGTAAACGACAATACGCTGACCGTTTATATAAAAAGGTTAAGAAACAAAATTGAGGAGAATCCCGCTGAGCCAAAGATTATTAAAACCGTGAGAGGAATGGGGTATATTATTGATGAAAAATAAAGAATTCTTTGTTCCTGTTATTATGGGCGTTGCCGTTACTGCTGCAGCTTCAACAATAATGCTGTTTATGAATAAATCGGGGGCAATAATCTGTGCTACGCTCGGCTTTATTCTTATTGCTATATTTTGTTTTTATACAAATAGGCGCTACCGCGCAATAAGTGATTTGAATGATTATTTGTTGCTTGTGTGTTCAGGTAATTACGATTTGGCTCTTGAAGATAATACTGAAGGAGAGCTTTCAATTCTGCAAAACAATCTTTTGAAGGTTATCAGTCAGCTTAAAACGCAGAATGAAGTGATTGCGGCTGACAAGACGTATCTTGCCGACTCTCTTGCGGATATTTCACATCAGCTTAAAAC
This sequence comes from Ruminococcaceae bacterium UBA7030, assembly GCA_002494125.1. Lineage (GTDB taxonomy): Bacteria > Bacillota > Clostridia > Oscillospirales > Acutalibacteraceae > Eubacterium_R. The sequence goes on from DLBD01000114.1 coordinate 2,274, forward strand.
ACCGCTCACCTCAATGCTCGTTGTATCCGAGCTTCTTGAAAAAGAAGAGGATGAAGCAAAGCGCAAGGAGTTTACGGAAATAATCAATACCCAATGCGAAAAAATGAGCTGGCTTATTCAAACGCTTTTAAAGCTTTCAAAGCTTGACGCGGGAACCGCGGAAATGAATATTGAACCGATTTCCGTAAGCGAAGTGATTGAAAACAGTCTGACTCCGTTTTTACTCACACTGGATTTAAAGAATATAAACGTTAAAAAGAGTATAGATGACTTTACCTTTAGCGGTGATAAAAACTGGAGCGTGGAGGCGCTGCAGAATATTATTAAAAACTGTATTGAGCATACGCCGGACGGAGGGGCGCTTTCTATTAGAACCGACGGAACAACGCTTTTCAGCCGCATTGTTATAAGCGATAACGGCTGCGGAATTGCAAAAGAGGATTTACCCCATATATTTGAGAGGTTTTACCACGGAAAAAACTCCTCCTCCGAAAGTGTGGGCATAGGTCTTGCGCTGTCCAAAACTATACTTAATAAGGAAAATGCTTCCGTTTCCGTTACAAGCGAGAAAGGAAGCGGAACGCAGTTTGAAATCAAATTCTATAAATCCGTAATATGACAAAATTGTTATATAAAATTCACTTAATTGTAAGGTACAAGCGGTATCATTGTGTCATCGAAAGGAGAAAAAGTATGAAAATTTTAGAAACAGTAAATCTTTGCAAAACATATGGAAACGGCGACACAATGGTAAAAGCGCTTGATAACGTCAGTTTTTCTGTCGAGCGCGGAGAATTTGTTGCGATAGTGGGTCCAAGCGGCTCCGGCAAATCAACGCTTATGCACATTGTCGGCGGCGTGGACACCGCAACAAGCGGCAGCGTCATTATTGACAAAACCGATATATCCACTCTTGATGAAACGGCGCTTGCAATCTTTCGCCGCAGACAGATAGGTCTGGTGTATCAGTTTTATAACCTTATTCCGATTCTGACGGTTGAGGAAAACTTAACCCTTCCGCTTCTTCTTGACGGCAGAAAGCCCGATGAAAGACAGATGAACGGCATTGTAGAACGCCTTGGCTTGCAGGACAGACTCAATTATCTTCCTTCCCAGCTTTCGGGCGGTCAGCAGCAGAGAGTTTCCATCGGCAGAGCGCTGATTAATAATCCTGCTCTTATGCTTGCCGACGAGCCGACGGGTAATCTTGATTCCGAAAACAGCAAGGAGATTATTTCCCTTCTCCGTCAGTTCAACAGCGAACTCGGTCAGACTGTCATTATTATTACACATGACGAAAATATCGCACTTTCGGCAGACCGGCTTATAGAAATCAAGGACGGAAAAATTGTCCGCGATGAAAGGAGAGTACAATGAACATAGTCAACAGGCTTACTCTCCGTCACATAAAAAGTCACAAGCGGCGCTCACTGCTGACGCTTCTTGCGATTATAGTGTCCGTTGCGATGGTAACCGCTGTGTTTACAAGCGTTTTTTCGTTTGTGAAATTTATGCAGGATTCCACCAAAGCGTACGACGGCAACTGGCACGCGCAACTTTGGTATGAGAAACTGCCGGAGGAAAGCAAACTGCAAACCGGAGATTTTGATTATTACCTCGGCGCGAATGTGATGAATTTTCGCTATGACAAGGAAAAGGATGTTTCAAAAGCATATGCCGAGGTGGACGCAGTCACCGAAGAAGCGGTGAAAATGCGAAATATCCATATTCTTGACGGCGCATTTCCGAAACGGGACGGCGAAATTCTGCTCACCAAAGATTATATAGAAAAGAACAAACTGAACTGGAAGGTCGGCGACACAATCCGCGTGTATTGTGTGGATTACGCCACGGAAAAAGAGGGATATAAGGAATATAAGCTCTGCGGTATTGCAGAGGCAAACGTAAGTTTTCTTGACAGCCGTGACGGCGTGATTGCTTTTACGGATTCTGTCAGAAACAGCGGCACCAGCTGTTATGCTACGCTGAGCTATCACAAGCTCGATAATTCCGTATATGAAAGAACGCGTACCCTTGAAAGCGAAACAAACGGGCACGATGTCAACTACAATGTGGATTTGCTCAATTTTTCGGGCGTGATGGAAAACAACGACACTTTAAAAGCCATCGGCGGCTTTGCGGCGGTTATTCTTGCGGTTATCGTTGTTGCTTCCGTTATTATGATTTATGACTCCTTTGCCGTATCGTATCAGGAACGTGAACGCTATCTTGGTATGCTCGCTTCCGTAGGTGCAACAAAAAGACAGAAACGTGCATCAATTTATTTTGAAGGCTTTATTCTCGGCTGTATCGGTATTGTGTTCGGAATTATTGCAGGCTATGTCGGAATGGCGATTACATTCAAGAGCATCGAGGGCGCGTTTCTAACTACACTTTCAATCGCGATTAAGGGCACGCTTAAACTGCACTTCAGCCCGTATATCATTCTTGGCACGGTTCTTATCAGCGCGCTTACCATATTCATTTCGTGCTATATTCCCGCCCGCCGCGCTTCAAAAACTTCACCGATTGAGGCGATTAAGGGGACGAACACCGTTAAGGTAAAGAAAGCGAAGAAGCTGCGCGTTTCAAAGCTCACACGAAAGCTGTACGGCTTTGAGGGCGAGCTTGCCGTCAAGAATTTCAAGCGAAACGGCAGAAGAAGCAGAAATATTGTTTTTGCCCTTGCGATGAGCGTGGTGCTGTTTTTAACTGTAACGAACTTTTCACAGATGTTTACCACCCTTGTAAAAAATTCAGCAGGGGAGGAAAATGCTGATTTTATCGTATACACCGAAAACGAGTATAAGGACAAGGTCAGGGATTATTTTGACGGCGCAAATATTGACGGCTATATCGGCTATATCACGTCAGAGGCAACACTTGTTAACACAGAGCTTTTTACCGAGGATGCATATCGCGCCTTCAGTCTTTCAGAGGGAGAGGATATCACGGATTTGTTCCTCTTTGTAATGGATAACGCAAGCTTTGACGATTATCTTAAATCAATCGGCGAGCAGCCTGAAGCTTATCATGATAATACGCACCCGAAGGCACTTGTTTTCAACCGTGTGATTGATACAACGGACAGCAAACCAAAGGAGTGCAAGGCATTTAAAGATGAAGCAAACGGCAAAACGCTGAACTGCCTTGTTGACGAGTATAACGAGGAAACGGGCGAATATGATGACCGCCGTAATTTTTCCGTGACAATAGGGGCGATGACTGATAAAAAGTTTGAGTCATCTTTGTTTGAACCGATATACGTAAGCGAGCCTTCACTCGTTTTTTCCGAGGATGCTATTTCCTCCCTGCCGCTTGAAAGGCGTATGTTCTGCTTCGGCATTTTTGCCAAGGACTACAAAGCTGTAATGAGTGCAGCGGATGAGTATTTTGAAAACGCAGGCATCGCCTATTCAATAGAGGACAGCACCTCGCAGATGCAGGCGGTAAATGCGATTACAAAAATAATGAAAGTCTTTATTTACGGATTTATCACGCTTTTAACACTGATTGCGATTATCAATATTATCAATTCAATTTCAAATTCAATGAACGAACGCAAAACAGAATTTGCAATGCTCAAATCCGTCGGCGTAACGCCGAAGGGCTTTAAGAAAATGATTTATGTTGAGAGCATACGCTATGGCGTAAAATCGCTTTTGTGGTCGCTGCCAATCAGCGCAGTTCTGCATTATCTGATGTCCTACGCTCTGTCAACATCAGAAGGAACGGTAATGAATTTCTCGCTTAATCTTCACTTCTATCTTGCCGCAATAGTGACGGTATTTCTTATCATTCTTCTGTCGCTGCTCTATTCAGCAGACAAGATTAAAGATGATAATATAATTGAAAACTTAAAGCAGGATTAACGCCTATTATTCAGATCATCAGTAAGCATTTAGAAGCCAATTTTGAGGGTAGCAATGATATA
>DLBD01000041.1 GCA_002494125.1 Ruminococcaceae bacterium UBA7030
CCGAGCCAGATTGAAACCGTGCTTCTGAAAGAGGGATATACACCGAATTATCAGATAGTTGTTGACCGTGTAAATAATACAGATACATTCGATATCTTTGTTGAATGTGCGCCTGAAATGTTCTCTGACAAGATTTCGGAGATGCAAAACCGTGAACACAGTCTTTCACTTGCTATGAGGGCAATGCTCGGCATCAATCCGAAAATCCACCTTGTAGCGCCGAAATCAATTCAGCGCTCTGAGGGTAAAGCTGTCAGAGTTATAGATAAGCGTAAAGTACATTAAGGAGAAATAATTATGGCTATTACACAGTTATCGGCTTTTTTGGAAAATGTACCCGGAAAGCTTAGTGAAGCAGTTGCAGCAATAACCGATTCAGGCGTTAATATTCGTGCGTTAAGTGTTGCGGATACAAAGGATTTCGGCATTTTGCGTGTTATTGTTTCTGATATTAAAAAGACAAAAGAAGCGCTTGAGGAAATGACAATTGTTCGTGAAACCCCAGTTATTGCGGTCAGGATGAACGACGTTGCAGGAGCGCTTAATGATATTCTTAACATCCTTCAGGCTGCAGATATCAACATTGAATATGTTTATGCTTTTACAGGCTCGGTTGCAGGGGATGCGTATGTTGTTTTAAGAGTTGACGATGAGGTTCAGGCAGAAAAGACTCTCAACGATAACAACATTAAAACTCTTACAGACGAGGATATTAATAACTATCTTAAGTAAATAGTTATGCCCTGAGGATATTATCCTCAGGGCTTTTTGTTGCGTTTTTTTACTGTGAGTGGTATATTTAATATGAGGTGAGAAAAATGAAAAAATTTGTAAAAGCTCTCGGCACGGTTTTTTGCGTTATTCTTTGTATAGTGCTTGTTGTTGCAGTGCTTGATACCGCATATTATCCGCATTACAGAAAGAGTGCTCATATGGTTGACGCAACACAGTTCGAAAATGCGCAGGATATAAAGATAGTCAGCGCAAACGTCAGAACATGGAGCCCGACTGACACGCTTAAGAAAAGCTGGTTTTACCGAGCAGATTTGCTTCTTACCGATATTGAGGAGCAGTCGCCGGACATTATCGGTTTTCAGGAGGTTACTCGTTTGCACTACTCCTACCTTTGCGACAACCTTCAGGGTTATGACAATGTTCTTGAATATAGGGACAACAGTCCGCTTTCTGAGGCTTGCCCGATTTTCTACCGCACCGACAAGTTTGAACTTCTTGATAAGGGCAGCTTCTGGCTTAGCGAAACTCCCGACGAAATGAGCAAGGACTGGGGAGCGGCGTGTTACCGAATATGTTCATACGTAATACTTAACGAAAAGTCAAGTGGCAGTCAGCTTGTCGTTTTTAACACTCACCTTGACCACATAAGCGACCTTGCAAGAATTAACGGTATAAACGTCGTTCTTGAAAAGATAAAGCAGTTCGGGTCGCTTCCAAGTATTATTATGGGCGACTTCAATGCAGATGAAAGCAGTGAAACCTACAAGTCAGCAACCTCAAGCTTTTTCGACGCAAAGTACCAGACTGAAAAAGCAGCAAGCGGTGCGACATATCAGAACTGGGGTAAATCGCTTGACAGAGAAAATATTGATTATTTTATGATTTCAAAAACGGGAATAACCGTAAATGAATACAAAGTAATTGACAAGACCTTTGACGGCGTTTATCCAAGCGATCACTTTCCGATATATCTGAGCATTAATATTAAATAAAAGTAAAAAGGCAGTTCGCCTCAAGCGAACTGCCTTTTGTTATATCTTCTTTTTTCCACCGATGTAGGTTGCGATTATCTTTGCGTCGGGCTCTTTAAGAATATTCTTATCAAGAACGGCAAAATCTGCGTTTTCGCCCTCTGCAAGCCTTTTACAGCTTGCTTTTTTTGTTTCGTCAAATGTAAGTGTATCATTTACGAGAGGTACAACGGTGTAGCCGTCAAGCTCTACAATTTTGACCTTCGGGTCGTCGTAACATATCGGCGTGTTAAATCCGATATACTCTATTTTTTTACCGTTTACAACCATAACGGAATAGACGTCCATCCTGTCATTGAAGGAAAGGAAATCCGCACCTTTATATACTGTAATCATATAAAAACCTCAAATTATATACTTGTCAAATGACAAGTGAATAATAATATAAACAAAGGATTTTGTCAATCAATCGGGAAATAAAGGACTCTTGTCCATTATTTAATTTCATCAGCAAGCTCATCAAGAGCCTTGACGTCCTCGTCCTTAACGGTTGTTTTGATTGTTACTGTCTTTTCTGCAAAAGTGATGTTCTTCATCTGCTCAAACTCTGCCTTCATAGTGCGAAGAGCGGTAGGAGCCCATGAGCCGTTTTCAACAAGCGCAACCCTTCTGTTCTGGAAAGACTTGCTCTTGAGATGGTGGATAAAGTCGCTCATCGGCGCAAACACACCTGCGTCATAGCTTGAAGCCATACATAAAAGTGTGCTGTGTCTGAAGGCGTCCTCAACACATTCTGCTATGTCGTCCCTTGAAAGGTCCGCAATCGCAACTCTCGGACAGCCCTTCTTTTCAAGCATTTCTTTCATCATTTGAGCTGCTCCTGCAGTGTTGCCGTGAATTGATGCATACGCAATGAATACACCCTCGTTTTCAGGTTCGTATGATGACCAGGTGTTATAAAGGTCGAGTACCTCAGGAATTGTTTCGGTAAGAATCGGGCCGTGAAGAGGACAGATTACATCAATGTCAAACGCTGCGGCTTTTTTAAGTACAGCCTGCACCTGTGCGCCGTATTTGCC
>DLBD01000117.1 GCA_002494125.1 Ruminococcaceae bacterium UBA7030
AACAAAAAGTGAGTAGGTTTTCCTACTCACTTTTTTTGATTTGAAATTAAAAAGGCACTTCAAACGAAGTGCCTTTTTCTATACCATTGTTTTGAAATGGAGTGATTCGACAACACCCTTTTCCTCATAAAGTCTGTTGAGGTCATCAATCCACTGTGAATAATCCTCGTTATATCTGTTGTTTGTGAGGTTATAGTTTTCGTAAATGAATTTACCTGCGTACTCGGTAGTCTTCTTTGCACCGTAGTAATTGAGGTGGTTACCCTCATCACGAAAGTCTTTTTTATAATTGATATTAAGTCCCTCAGGCTCAATGCTCATATCGAGGAACTTTATACCAAGCTCGTCGCAAAGCGCCTGTACGGCATTGTGCCTTGAATAGCTCCAGGTGTTTGCAGACGGCACAGACATAAGCATAAACTCGATTCCGTTATCCTCGCAAAGCTCACAAGCCATTCTGATATAAAGCTCTTCGTCCTCGTCAATCGGCTCAAGTTTGTCGTTTGGCTCAATATACGGTGAACGCTGCGCTGCAGTTTCAACGTGCTTGTTGAAATAATAGCCGTGCGTGTAAGCCTCGTCCTTTGTGAGAATCGGGATTAAATACTGCTTCCATCTGTCGTGGAAGAGAAATACGGGGTAGTCCCTTTCGATTTTATTCTTGAGCGAATCGTCATTGAGAAACGGTATGACGGGCATACCCTTCTTTTTGTAGTAATCGCCGTTTTCGAAATCATCGGGTACGGATTTATAAAGCATATCACACTCGAAGATTACAAGCTCGGGATTCTGATTTTGAATAAAATCATTAAGATACCAGTATGATTCGGCAGCTGTCTGCCTCGGCGCAGCAACAACCGTGCCCGTATAACCGTACTGGTAAAACATACCCGTAGGGCAGAAAGCGGAGTAAAGGTCGCTGTTACCGAAAAGTCCAACCTGGATAGTGTCAGGCTTTTCGTTTGTGTATATCATTGAATAGTAATATTTAGTGTCAGCGTACTGACCTGTTCTTTCCTTGGCGAAAAATGTTTTTGAAAGCAGCTGAAGAATAACAACGAGTGCAAGCAAAAACGCAATCACCTTGACGATGCTTATTATCGTCTTTTTATTTACTTTTTTTGTATTTGTATCACTCATAATATTATCCTTTAGAAATTAGCATATAAAAGGTCCGGTGCTCCGTAGTGCTCGCCGTATGCGCCGAACACAATAAGGATTAATGCGCCTGCAAGGTAAAGCACAAGCTTTACCACAAACGGAAGGCTTAAAATCTTCCTGCCGACGTCAATTCCTTTTTCACGAAGGAGACCTACAAGGAATATAAGTATTGTTCCGACTATTAAGATGATGTAGTCGAGCTTATCAAGTCCGAGCCCGTTTTTAGCGCCGACTGTGAGCGCCGAGAAGCCCGGATTTGAAAACATACAGCCAACCGCTCTGCCGACGTCTGCGAGGCTTTCCGCCCTGAAAATAAGCATACCGAAGTTTACAATAATAAAGGTACGGAAAATCTGGAAATACCCGAAGCCCTTGCTCGCTCTGTTGATTTTAAGCTTGCCGCAAACCTTTTTGCTAATCGGTTCGCAGAACTGACCTATCATCATAAGAACATAGTAGTAAAGGCCGTAAACGATATATTTCCAAGCCGAGCCGTGCCAAAGTCCGTTTCCGAACCAAACAAAGAAAAGTGCGGCTGCGGTAGGAATTAAGTTAGCATAATAAGAATCAAATTTCTTTCTTGCAGACTTAGAAAGCTTCATCATCGGCTTTGAAAGTGAAACGGGGTAGAAGATGTAATCCCTTAACCACTGGCCGAGCGTGATGTGCCATCTCTGCCAGAATTCGTTAATGCTTTTTGCAAAAAACGGACGTCTGAAGTTTTCCGGCATCTCAATTCCAAGAGTGAGCGCAAGACCGTTGATTACATCCATAATACCGCTGAAATCGCAGTAAAGCTGGAGCGTATAGCAAAGTATTCCGAGAAATACAATAACGCCGGGACGCGTCGGGTCAAAGTCGTCGAAGATGTTATTTGCAAGACTGCTTACTCTGTCGGCGATTACAACCTTTTTGAAAAGTCCCCACAGTACAAGCTGTGCACCGAGATAAATGTCGTTGAAATTAAACTTCTTCGGCTCTTCAAACTGGTGACCGAGATGCTCCCATCTTGCGATAGGGCCTTCCATTATTGTAAGCATAAAGGAAAGAAGGAGCGTAAGTTTGAACGGGTTTTTGCACGCCTCGTGCTTGCCGCGGTAAACATCGGTGATGTAGCTTACAGCCTGGAGCGTGTAGAAAGAAATGCCAAGCGGCTGAACGAGATGAAGCGTCGGCACATCAAGTCTGAATATACTGCCGAAGGTTCCGACAAAGAAATTGCCGTATTTGAGCACGAGCAAAAGACCGATATTTATAATAATACCAATATTAAGCACACGCTTCTTTTTCTTTTTATACTGCTCTTTAAGAGCTTTTCTCTCGCTTCTGTCAACCTCTTTTTTCTTAAGCGCAAACTCGTCGTTATACTTTTGTATTGCCAGTCCGACAAGCCATATGGATATTGCGCTTACGAGCAGACAGATAATATGTCCGTTTGCTGCGAAAAGGTAATAAAAAAGTGACCCTGCAAGCAAAGCACACCATTTCGCCCTTTTGGGCAAAATGGTGTAGATTACAAATGTCACTCCAAAATATAAGAGAAAAAATTCAAATGTATTATATGGAATCATAACAGATTTGTATCCTTAAAAAATTAGTCCTCGTCAGCAAGTCTTACGATAAGGTCGAAGAGAGTCTGTACTGTTTCGAAATTCTCAGGAACGATATCCATAGGAGAAATGTCAACGTCAAACTCGTCCGAAATTTCTGCAACGAGCGAAATCATACCCATACTGTCAAAAATCTTCTGCTCTACGATTTTTGTGTCAGGTGTGAAATCGTATTCGGGCTTAAGGTCCTTAAGGAGTTCAATAAGTTCGTTAATGTTCATTTTCATATACCTCTCTGTTTTAATTTATTCACACAGATCGCTTTCTAATTGCTTTCTGTCGATTTTACCGTTTTGGTTGTGCGGCATAAGCTTAACTCTCTCATACCTGTCAGGCATCATATATGTCGGGATTTTACCCTTGAGCGAGTTGATAATCTCAACCTCGTCAAGCTTTTTTGCCTGGTATACAAGGATAATCTGGTCTTTCTTTTTATCAAACACGCAGACGCTTTCCTCAATCTTTTCTATACCGCTTGCGGCAGCCTCAATTTCGCCGAGCTCAACTCTGTAGCCCATTCTCTTAATCTGGAAATCCTTTCTTGTGATATAAAGAATTTCGCCTTTTTCGTTTTCTTTAACGAGATCGCCTGTTCTGTAAACAAGCTCGGGATAATAATTATGAAGCGGGTTTTGAACAAACGCAGCCGAGGTCTTTTCCTCGTTGTTGAAATAGCCGTAGCATACAAACGAGCCTCTTACAAAAAGCTCACCTTCTTCGCCGGGCTGAGCAAGCGTGTTGTCCTCCTTGACAATCATAACGTCACAGTTGTCGCAGTGCTTACCGATAGGAAGTGTTTCGCCGTTTTCAAACTTTCTGTCAACAACATAGTAGGTGCAGATGTCGGTGGTTTCGGTAGGACCGTAAAGGTTTGCAAATACTGTGTCCTTTGGCATATTTTCAATCCAGTAGTTAAGCTGTTTTGTAGGCATAACCTCGCCTGCGAAAAGCACTTTTTTAAGATATTCCGGCTTTGCGTATTTGAAAAGCTGCATGTTTGCAACAATTGAAATTGCCGACGGTACCCAGTAAATAGTATTTATCTTCTGCTCGTTGAGATAGTCGATAAGCTTAATCGGGAACGCAAAGTAAACCTTTGGCACAATGCAAAGCGTAGCGCCTGCGCGAATTGTTGAGAAAACGTCGGATACGGACATTGAGAAATAAAACGGTGTCTGATTGCCGAATATTGTGTTTTCGTCAATGTCAAAGGTGTTTACAAACCATTCCGAATAAGCGAGCACGTTTCTGTGGCTGATAATTGCGCCCTTCGGCATACCTGTTGAACCGGAGGTAAAGAGTGCGTAAAGAGGATCGGTGTCAATCATTCTGTCGAATATCTTGGCAAGAAGCTCTTCGTCAGCCGGCTTTGAGATTGCATCCTCATATGTGAAAATCTTTTCAATTCCAAGCTCCTGCGCCTTTTCGAGATGAGCGTTATCAGTTACGATTGCAACGGGTGAAAGAGTATCAAATATTTTCATAACTCTTTCCTTGGGCATCTCTGTGTCAAGAACGATGTAGAAATTATTTGAACAAGCAATTCCAAACATTGCGGGGAGCACCTGAACGCTCTTGTCTATATAGATAGCAACAGGGCAGTTTCTCTTGCCGAGTGAGCCCACCTCGCTTGCGATGCTCTTGGAATAATTCAGAAGCTCACTGTATGTAAGCTGTGAATTCATATCAATAAATGCCGCCTTGTCAGGATATTTTGCCGCACTTTTTTCAATTAATTCAAAAATACTTTTCATTGTGTTTACTCCAACAAATAGTTAATATTAATATATAATTTTAGCCGAAGTTGATTATACTACGCTGAAAACTAATAATCAACTATTTTTTTACTTTTTGAAATTTTTTATTATTTTATATAAATTTCAACTGTTTTATGCTGATTCTACTGTGATTTTAGACAAATGCGCCGCTCTTACTCGCTGATGAGATTGTTCTTTTTAAGAAGGGAAACAAATTTTTCAATATCCTTTCTTGCGGTTTGCTCGTCAACCTCATACTCGTCTGTAACTTTTTTAACAGCCTCTTCAATTGTCGAGCCTTCGGCAAAGCAGTCCCACATAAACGAACCGCTTTCGTTAAGGGTAATCATACCGTTAAACTCAAGACTTTTCTTTCCGACGGGCACAACAATATACGAACCGGCAATTTCTCTTTTTGCAAATCCTTTATTAATTTTCATTAGGTTTTCTCCATGTTTTATTATGTATTTAGTATATCAAAACATATGTTATTTTTCAATAAATTTTGTCACTATGTAACTAATTGTTAAGATATTATCAATTTTTCAACATTTATACTTGCTAAAGGGCAATAAATTAGTTATAATATCTGTGGTAATTTTAGAAATATTACTGTGGCAATGCCTTTTGTCACAAGAAATTATTGGAAGGAGTAATCAAAATGATTTATTCACACGAAGTTGAAACAATGTGTCCTGTAACTCAGGGCGTTGCTCATGGCGCAGCTCCGATTCCCGAGGAGGCAAAATGGGTTAAGGCAAAAGAGATTAAAGACATCTCAGGCTTTACACACGGCATTGGCTGGTGCGCACCTCAGCAGGGCACCTGCAAGCTTACACTTAATGTAAAAGAGGGCGTTATACAGGAGGCTCTTGTTGAAACAATCGGTTGTTCGGGAATGACTCATTCAGCTGCTATGGCGTCTGAAATTCTTCCGGGCAGAACAATTCTTGAAGCTCTTAACACTGACCTTGTTTGCGATGCAATCAACACAGCTATGAGAGAGCTTTTCCTCCAGATTGTTTACGGCCGTACACAGAGCGCATTTTCAGAGGACGGTCTTGTTATCGGTGCAGGTCTTGAAGATCTC
>DLBD01000070.1 GCA_002494125.1 Ruminococcaceae bacterium UBA7030
TTCACGCCCATAAAAATCATAGTGAATCAATGTACCGTCATCCTCTTCACCACTATATGTTATTTTGACATTAACATCAGCGTCATTATTGAATGAATTACAGGAACAAGTAATAATAGCTATTGTAAATAGCATAATTGTTATTAAAATCAGTTTATTAGTTTTCATATTAAAATCACCTACATAACAGTATTTGTTTGGGCGCTAAAGTAATGGAGATGACCAAAATCATCTTCAGGCACATCACAACATGAAAAAGTAAAGGTTGTGTTTTTTAGTTCTTCTGTTATTTGTTCGTCAGTCATACTTTCATCGACGAAACAATACAAATTACAACTATATGTTTCCCCTGCATAAATCGGATATGCTGGCCACACTTCCAAGCAACCCTCAGACGTTATTTCAAAATTTTGATTACTAACATTATCGATGTTCAACATATCGATTGTATAGTTTTCATTATTTGTAAATTCACATAAAAAAGTAATTATTTTTTTTCCTTCCGGTGCTTCATGCCCATAAGAATCATAGTGAATCAATGTACCGTCATCCGCTTCACCACTATATGTTATTTTGACATTAACATCAGCGTCTTTATTGAATGAATTACAGGAACAAGTAATAATAGCTATTGTAAATAGCATAATTGTTATTAAAATCAGTTTATTAGTTTTCATTAAATAGCTCCTTAACCTTTTATATAGAAAATATATTACCACCAAAAACTTGCTCGCTATCAGCATAGTTTACATCATCCGCATTAATGAACCTGCTAATGCTCGGGTCATAGTAACGCGACCGGAGATAGTAATAGCCTGTTTCCGAGTCATAATAATAACCTCGGTAACGTATAGGATATTATAAAATAGGATTTTTTAATTAATGCTTTCTAATATACATATAACTGATTTTTGAAAGTTTTGCAAGCAAATTGCAAAATTGTACAAAAAAACTACAAAAAAAGTTTGAAAAATTCAAAAAAAAGACTTGACAAGCAAAAAAGACTATCTCAAAAGAGATAGTCTTAGTATGTTGTAAAACCTCAAAAACAAATTCGACAATCTGACAGACTTTCGATAAAAGCTTCTTATTTAGCTTTATAATACGGCGTGGTTATGCGCTTTTTCGATAGTCTATCCTTTAAGGAAATGTATGAATTTTTCAAGCTCGGTCAGATTAAAGGTGTACTTACCCGAGTCGGTGTCGGGGATATAATAGCGGGCGGAAATTTCGCCGTTTAACACGGTGAAAGCCTGCTTCAGCGTTGACACCATATAGTCCGCCGACTGACGAGAGTTCGAACCGCTTACGATAACTACGCCCACTCTTTTATGCTTTTCAATCGGCGGGTTTGCACCCCTCTTGAAGCGAGCGGAATAATAGCGCTGAAAGCGGTCGATTATTGCCTTCAATGGAGCAGGAAAGAAATTATTATATACCGGTGTAAAGAATACGATATAATCAGCCTGCTCAAAATCCTGAAAGAAGATATCAAGGTCGCTGTTTAAGCAGCCGTCATGGTATTCGCAAAAACGGCAGTCTGTACAGGGTGACGGAGACATCTTATATGTATCGTACTGCTTTATCTGACAGGCGGCAAAATGCGGCTTCACCTGATTTATAAGCTCTGCGCTTACGCCGTCGGCTCTCGGCGAGCCGTTAATAATAAGCATCTTTTTCATAATAATAATAATAATATAAACATTAAGGGCGACACAAATCGCCCTGTAACATTATTCCTCTATTCTGTATTCAACGCCGTTTGCACTGCACCATTCGCCGACCTTTTCAACGACATATTTGTTTTCAAAATCGTCGAAGCCCGAAGAAATTTCAGGATAGGCGTTAAAGTATTTCCAAAAAGTTTCAACGCAGTCATAGGTTGAAAGCTTATCAAAAACTGCAGAAACCTTTGGATTATTAAGAGATTTGATATATGCTCTTATAACCTCTTCATTACAAATGGTAATGAAAGGGATATAGCCGAGCGAAACCAATTTTGAATCATCGTGGCACGGAAGCTGCGATATTGAATATATATTGTAATCTGTTCTTGAAAACCAATATTCAGTAGTTGAGCCCCAAGCATATCTAAGCGTTTGAGGCGTTAAAACTAATTGCATTTTTATACCTCTTATTTATCAATTGATTTCATTAATCCGCCGTTTTTTATGATGTTCTGTATAAACTCGGGAAACGGCTGTGCCTGGTAGGTTTTGCCGGTTGTACAGTTTGTGATAAGACCGCTGTCAAAATCAACCTCAACCTCATCGCCCTCCTTGATATCCCTTGCAGCCTCGTCACATTCAAGAATTGCAAGGCCGATATTGATGGCATTGCGATAAAAAATTCTTGCAAAGGTGGAAGCGATAACGCAGGAAATACCCGAAGCCTTAATAGCAATCGGCGCATGCTCTCTTGAAGAGCCGCAACCGAAATTTGCCTCGGCAACCATAATGTCGCCGGGCTTAACCTTATTTACAAATTCAGCGTCAATATCCTCCATACAGTGAGAAGCAAGCCATGCTTCATCGCTTTTATTGAGGTAACGCGCAGGTATAATTACATCGGTGTCAACGTTGTCACCGAACTTATGTACTTGACCTTTTGCCTTCATCTCATTACCTCCTTATAATGCTCTCGGGTCTGCGATGTAGCCTTTAATTGCCGAAGCGGCTGCAACTGCAGGAGATGCAAGATAAATTTCTGATTTAGTATGTCCCATTCTGCCGACAAAATTACGGTTTGAAGTGGATACTGCCTTCTCGCCTGCTGCAAGAATACCCATATGACCTCCGAGACATGGACCGCAGGTAGGAGTTGAAACTATTGCTCCCGCCTCAACAAAAGCCTCTGCAATACCCTCTTTTATGCACTGAAGGTAAATAGCCTGTGTTGCAGGGATAACAATACAGCGAACTCCCTTTGCAATCTTATTGCCTTTAATTATTTCATATGCGGCTCTCATATCCTCAATTCTGCCGTTTGTGCAGGAACCGATTACAACCTGGTCAATATCAATCCTGTCAAGCTCGTCAACAGTTTTTGTATTCTCAGGAAGATGAGGACAAGCAACTGTCGGCTTAAGAGTACCTAAATCAATCTCAACAACGCTGTCATATTCAGCGTCGGCGTCTGCCTCGTAGACCTTGTATTCACGAAGGCTTCTGCCGTTAACATAGTCAAGCGTGATGTCGTCAACCGGGAAAATTCCGTTTTTAGCACCGCACTCAATAGCCATATTGGAAATGCAAAGGCGGTCATCCATAGAAAGCTCTTTGATACCATCGCCTGTGAATTCGAGAGATTTGTAAAGCGCACCATCAACACCGATCATTCCGATAAGGTGAAGAATAACATCCTTACCGCTGATGAAAGGCGCCTTTTTGCCTTTAATTACAACCTTAATAGCCGAAGGCACTTTGAACCATGCCTTGCCTGTAACCATACCTGCTGCCATATCGGTTGAGCCGACGCCTGTTGAAAAAGCACCGAGTGCGCCGTAAGTACAGGTATGTGAATCTGCGCCGATAATACAGTCGCCGCAGGTAACAATACCCTTTTCAGGGAGAAGGGCATGTTCTATGCCCATATTGCCGACATCGTAATAATGAAGAATATCATGCTTTTTTGCAAACTGTCTTACCTGCTTACAGTTTTCAGCGGACTGGATATCCTTATTAGGTGTGAAATGGTCCATAACAAGAGAAATTCTTGTTTTGTCAAACACGCTGTCGCGACCGAATTTATCCATTTCGTTAATGGCGACAGGTGAAGTAACATCGTTACCAAGCACCATATCAAGCTTCGCTTCAATAAGCTGACCTGCAACCACGCTGTCAAGTCCCGCATGGTCGGCAAGTATCTTTTGTGTCATTGTCATTCCCATAATTGTTGCTCCTTTAATCTATATTCGGATTCGTAGGTTCGCGCTTACGAATCTGTTGTAGCACTAGATGAGTTTCAGAATCTCTTCTCTCACTTCGTCCATCCGGGGGTCGGAGATGCCGAAATCCATTTGCTTATAGCTCCATA
>DLBD01000060.1 GCA_002494125.1 Ruminococcaceae bacterium UBA7030
GACCAGAATCCGGGCATGGCCGCCTGGCTGGCAGAGCGGTATCTCACAAATACGCTGATCGGTATTGATGAAAAACATCTGATCTATCCCGAATGAATCATTGAAAAACGGGAACAGGACCATAGTCCTGTTCCCGTTTTTCAATGCATTTTCTCATCAATATAACACTCAATATAACACTCACGCCGGCCTTGTCATGAGAGCGACTTTACCATATGTTCTATGATCGACGTGCAATGTTTGGCCGCCTGCGCCTCAAAAACATCGTAGGCGACAATGACACTCTCATCCGCTTTGTCCGAGATCGCGCGGACGATCACAAACGGAACTCCGTTGACATAGGCCGCCTGCGCGATCGCGGCGCCCTCCATCTCACAGCACATACCGCCGAAATCGGAAATGATTTTTTCCTTTTGCTCTTTTTCCGAAATAAACTGATCACCCGAACAAATTCTTCCTTCAAAAGCGTGGATATCGGGTGCGGATTCCTGTACCGCCTTTACAGCCGCCTTTCGCAGTTCTTCATCAGCAGGGAAAGCGTAAAGGCCTGTGTAAGGAATTTCTCCTTTAGTAAAGCCGATTGGTGAAACGTCGTAATCGTGCTGTACAGCGTCTATAGAAACAACAACATCACCTATGTCAATCTGATTGTCAAGCGAACCTGCAACGCCTGTGTTTATAATTTTGTCACAGCCGAACTCATTGATAAGCGTGTGGGCGCAAATGCCGGCATTCACCTTTCCCATTCCGCACTTTACAATAACAACATTCTTATCGCCAAGTGTTCCCTCACAGAATTCCATTTCCGCGATTTTTGTTGTATTGGTGATATTTGCTGCCTCTTTAAGCGATGTTACCTCAACATCCATTGCGCCGATAATACCGACAATTTCTTTTTCGGGCGCATCCTTAACCTCTGCGTTCGAGCAACCTGCAAAAAGCACACCTGAAAAAATTAATATTGTACTGAATACTGCAATAATTCTTTTTTTCATATTTACCTCCGATTAGTCTTTTACAAGAGTAACCTCTGTTGTGTAATCCTCACGAAGTTCTGAACCCCAGAAAGCTATGAGCGAGTTATAAAAATATCTGTAAGCGTGAAGATATCTGTGCTGTGCCTCCCAACCGGGAAGAACCTTGTAGCTTATATTACCGGCGGATTTATCGCTGTCCGTTCTAATAAAGAGGTCCGAATGGTTGTCAAGTAAATCGGTCATTACGGGATTCATATCAGCAAAGGTATTATCGTTTTCGCCCTCTGTTGCAAATATGAAATAGTCGTCAGTTGTATAGTCAAGTTTTTCAAGCTCAACAGCAAGATCGTCTGCAACGCTCGTGTCAAAATAATCGGGATAATACGTCCTGAAATCCGCACCGCAAAGCGGAGCATAATAGTAGAAATAGTCGAGGTTTCTTGTGAGCGTAAGAAGAGAAACGGAAGAGCCGAGGGAAAAGCCACCGAAGCATCTGTGTTTTCTTGAGGCAATCAAGTCAATTTCGTCCGTGCTTTCTGCAAAGGTTGAATACTTACTTTCAACCTCAGGAACTATTGTTGTGCGAAGTTCATCACAGAAGGTGTCAACTGTTTCAACAACCTTGCCGTTATCAAGGTCTTCGTTATGGTCGTGGTGATAAAAGAAATTAACATTGACGGCAATAAACGGTTCTACCTCGCCGTTTTCAATCATATGGTCAAACATATTCTGAAGAGTTGAGCCTTCACCTGCGCCATTGAAAAACGCCTCTTCAGACGCCATCGCGCCGCCGAGAAGATAGTAAACATTATACTGTTTCTTTTCATCGTATCCGGGCGGGATGTAAACGATACAGCTTTTTGTAATGCCATTGTATTTGTAAGTGAGTTTTTCGGTATCGTTGCCCGTTCCCGTCGGCTTAAAATAATAGTCGGGAACCGCAACAAGCGGGCTGTAAAAAAGACCTTCTTCCTTGCCCCTTGCCATAGCAAGCTTTTTAGCCGTTAAATCCTCTGTCGTTGATTCAGTTGTGGTTTCGGTAGTAGTTGACGCCTCGCTGTTTTCAGGTTGAACGTTCTTACTGCAGGCAACAAGACTGAACACAGTAATCAGGGACAGTATCACGCATAAAAATTTTTTCATATTTCTACCTGCCTTAATTAATAGACAATAATGTGTTAATATTCTATATTATCTTTAGAAAATAGTCAATCATTATTTTTTAATAATTTTAAGTGCATTTAGTCAAAGAAATTTAGTGAGTGTGTTCAAATTTTTCTTGCATTTTAATACGGTATCATTTATAATAGTTTGCGATATGCAGGGTTGTCCGAGCTGGCCGAAGGAGCACGATTGGAAATCGTGTAACGCCTTAACGGGTGTTCGAGGGTTCGAATCCCTTGCCCTGCGCCACAAAAAACACCCCCTCATCCGAGGGGGTGTTTTTGTTGTGCAGTATTAGTAATAGATTACGGCGACGGATACTTGTGTTGTCGCCGAGAGAAACATATAAATTACTTGTTTGATTTATATAAATGTAGCGACTACATAACCGAAATAACCGATGAGTGTTACAATACCCTGCCAGCGCTGGAATTTCTTTGTAAAAATAGTCGGTATAACCGCAACTGCTATTGCCGCAAGGCAAACAACCATATCAATCTGTACCGATGAAACGGAAACGGCAAGCGCTCCCTGTCCCTTACCCATTGAGACAAATGAACAAATCGGCAGAATAAGTGTAAGGTCAATAATGTTTGCGCCGAGTATATTTCCGACCGAAAGCGCACCAACCTTTTTTCTGAGTGCGGTAATAGTTGTAACAAGCTCCGGAAGAGATGTACCGATTGCAATTGCTATAACGCTTACAACTCTTTGCGGAACGCCTATAATCTCTGCAATTCTTGTTCCGTTGTCAACAAGAAGATTAGCGCCGATAACGATTCCTGCTGCGCCGAGGATGAACATAGCAATATTTCTTACCCAGTCACCTTTAGTTGCAGTCTCTTTTGTGGGGACGATGTCATCCTCCTGCTGAATACCGATATTGTCCGGCGACGGCTCTAACTGAACAGAGCTGTTTTTCATAGTGATAAAGTTTTCAATAAAGAAAACTATGAATATAGCAATTAATGCTATTGTACCAATAAGTGAAAGGTGATAGAAAATCTGGGTTTCACCTGTGTAGGTGGCCTCAAACTTTTCAGTAAAAATACAACCGACAACAAGCGCTACAGAGGCAAGGAACATCATAATTGCTTTCGGCGCAAACTCCTTGCGCTTAATCGCAAACGGCATACAAACAATAAATATGCCTAAAATCATTGCGGTGTTTGCTGTTACCGAGCCGATAGCATTACCTGCTGCCATTTCGACATTGCCCTTTGCGGTTGCCTGAACACTTACAATCATTTCAGGCAGGGTCGTTGCGATTGATACAATCGTTGCGCCGATAATGAATTTGGGAACGCCGAGAACCTCTGCAATCCAGCTTGCGCTGTCAACGAACCAGTCTCCGCCTTTGATAATCAACACAAGTCCGATAACGAATAAAACGAACACCATAGGTGTCGAGGCAAAAAATGCTGTCATAATTAAACCTCCAATTTTTTCCTAATACATCATTTTAATAATACATTAACTAAATTACGGCTGTCAACAAATTTTTAATAAAATAAAATTAATAAGTTGTGTTATTATTAAACTTATGTTAAAATAACCTTGTTAATTACAATTATAGAGGTGATATTTTGAAAGGTAAATTCGATTTTCGTAAATTTTCATTTATCATAATCCCCGCACTTGTTGCGATACTTGTTGTTATCGGTTTCGGCATCAGCGGCAGGGTTACCAAAAATATGGATGAAAGACAGCCGACAGCAACAACTGAAGTTTCAGTTGTAAACGATGAGGAAGCGCAGGAAACAACGAGCGCGCAAAACGCAAAGGTTGAATTCATTGCCGTAGGAGACAACCTTATTCACAACACGCTTATTGATGCGGGCGTTCAGGACGACGGTAGTCTTGACTACACCTCTCTTTATGAAAATATGAAGCCTGTTATTGAGGCGGCTGATATTGCAATGATTAATCAGGAAACAATGCTTACCGACATTGAGCCTTACACGGGCTATCCGATGTTCAACTCCCCTTACGAAATCGGTGAGGCTGCTATTGACGCAGGCTTTGACATCTTCACTTGTGCATCAAATCACTCGATGGATATGGGATGGGACGGTATTTCGAAAGAGATTGAATTTTTCAACGCTCATAAAAATGTTGTTCAGCTTGGCGTTAACGCAAGCGCTGAAAGAACAATCAAGTATTACGAAAAAAACGGCATTACCTTCTCCCTTCTCAACTACACCTACGGCACAAACGGTATTCCGCTTCCGTCGGACAAGCCGTGGTGCATTGATATGATGGATGAAGAGCTTATCACAAGCGATATCACCGAAGCAAGAGCAAACTCCGACGTTGTTATAGTATTCCCGCACTGGGGTACTGAATACAGCCATGGTGTTGATGATTACCAAAAGCAGTTTACACAGCTTTTCCTCGATCTTGGCGTTGATATTGTTATCGGCTGTCACCCTCATGTTATTGAGCCTGTTGAATGGGTTGAGGATGAGGAAACGGGAAGAAAGATGCTTGTTTACTATTCACTCGGCAACTTTATTTCACACCAGCTCGAGCCAAATCAACTTTGCGGCGGTATGGCACAAATTACAATTGAAAAGAACAACGGAAAAATCAATATCACTTCTGCAAAATTCCAGCCTCTTATCACACATTACCGCAGAGGTGACAGCGGAAAATTCGAGTTTAATGTTTACAAGCTCAGCGATTATACCGACGAGCTTGCTTCAACACAGGCACAGTCCGGCTGCACTGTTGATTATTACAATGAGCTTGTAAGCGATGTAGTCAGCGAGGAATTTTTAGTAAAATAAAAAAACAGTTGACAAAACAAAAATCTTAGAATATAATAACAACATAAGAGCAAGGGCGCTCCGTTAGGTTGCCTTTGCTCTTAATTTTTTCAGGAGGACTGATATTATGAGCAAACTTACAAAAGAAGACATCCTCAGAAGTGCAGATGAAAACGGCGTAGAGTTCATCCGTCTTCAGTTTACCGACGTGTTCGGAATTATGAAAAATGTATCAATCACCCGTTCACAGCTTGAAAAGGCGCTTGACAACGAGTGTATGTTCGACGGCTCGTCAATCGACGGTTTCGTTCGTATTGACGAAAGCGATATGTATCTTCACCCCGATTATGACAGCTGGGTGCTTGTTCCCTGGAGAAAGCATCATCAGGCTAAGACGGCAAAGCTTATCTGTTCTGTATACGGCACGGACGGAAAGCCGTTTATGGGTGACCCGAGAAACGTATTACAGAAGGTTATCGACGAAGCAGCCGAAATGGGCTACAGCTTCAACGTAGGACCTGAGTGTGAGTTCTTCCTCTTCAAGCTTGACGAGGACGGAAATCCGACAACAACCACAGGCGACGAAGGAGGTTACTTTGACCTCAACCCTATCGACCACGGTGAAAACTGCCGCCGCGACATATGTCTTGCGCTCGAGGATATGGGTTACACAATTGAGGCATCGCACCACGAGGTTGCACAGGGACAG
>DLBD01000090.1 GCA_002494125.1 Ruminococcaceae bacterium UBA7030
AAGACATCTCCTTATTCCCACTCTATCGTGCCACAGGGCTTCGGTGTAAGGTCGAACAGTACTCTGTTTACTCCGTCAACCTCTTTTGTAATGCGGTTCGTGATGTGCTCAAGAAGCTCAAACGGCACATTCTCAACCGTCGCCGTCATAGCATCGGTTGTGTTGATAGCTCTGATAATTACAGGATAACCCTCATAGCGCTTACCGTCTTTAACGCCGACTGACTTGATGTCAGGAATTGCGGTGAAATACTGCCAAACCTTACCCTCAAGACCGTTCTTTGCAAACTCCTCACGGAGAATTGCATCGGACTCTCTTACACATTCAAGCCTTTCTCTTGTAATTGCGCCAAGGCATCTTACGCCAAGACCGGGACCGGGGAACGGCTGACGGTAAACCATACCGTCAGGAAGGCCGAGAGCTTTGCCGACAACTCTTACCTCGTCCTTAAAGAGAAGCTTAACAGGCTCAACAAGCTCAAACTGTAAATCCTCCGGAAGTCCGCCTACATTGTGATGCGCTTTTACTCCGTCCTCACTCTCAAGAATATCAGGATAAATAGTACCCTGCGCAAGAAATTCAATATCATCAAGCTTTCTTGCCTCTTCCTCAAACACTCTGATAAACTCTGCGCCTATTATCTTACGTTTTTTCTCAGGCTCGGATACACCTGCAAGCTTATCAAGAAATCTGTCAACTGCGTCAACATAAACAAGGTTTGCGTCCATCTGATTTCTGAAAACCTCAATAACCTGCTCCGGCTCACCTTTACGAAGGAGTCCGTGGTTAACGTGTACGCAAACAAGCTGCTTGCCGACAGCTTTAATAAGAAGCGCAGCAACAACAGACGAGTCAACACCGCCGGAAAGTGCAAGCAGAACTTTCTTGTCACCTATCTGCTCACGCAGCTTCTTAACCTGCTCGGCAATAAATGCGTCAGCAAGCTCGGGTGTAGTTATTCTTTCCATTGTTTCCGGTCTTTTATTTGAATCCATATTTCATCCTCCATATATTTTATTATGCATATTATAGCAAATATAAAAAACACCGTCAACCGATTTGATTGACAATATTTTTGTTTATTTATCCGGCAAGTATTGACTCGTGTTCAAAATCGTGATATTATTATTAATAATTGAACAAAGGAGTTTAATTATGCAAAAGAAAGAATTTGCAGTTCTCAACGAAATATATAAAAACGGATACTCAAACCAACGCGAGCTTGCAAAAAATCTTGGATATTCGCTCGGAAAGACAAACGCACTATTGTCCGGCCTTAAAGAGCAAAACTATCTTGACAACGAAATGAAGCTTACGGATTGCGCAATAAATGCGTTAAAGCCATATAAGGTCGACAATGCAATTATTATGGCTGCCGGCATGGCATCAAGATTTGCACCCCTCTCTTATGAAAAACCGAAAGGCTTATTAATTGTTAAAGGCGAAGTGCTCATTGAAAGACAAATATGTCAACTTCAACAGGCAGGAATTACGGATATTACTATCGTAGTCGGATATATGAAGGAGGCTTTCTTTTATCTTAAAGACAAGTTCAATGTCGATATTGTAATTAACGAGGATTATTATAGGTATAATAACACATCTACGCTTTTATTGGTTGAAAACAAACTAAAAAACACATATATATGTTCTTCAGATGATTATTTCACCGAAAACGTATTTGAACCATATGTTTATTCGTCATACTATTCGGGGATATATGTTGACGGAGAGTCCGACGAGTACGGTATTAATACCGACAAAAGCGGCCGAATAAAATCAATAGATTACCATGCTAAAGATATGTGGGTTATGCTTGGACATGTGTATTTCACAAATGATTTTTCAAATCGTTTCAAAAAGATTTTATCCGAGGAGTTTCAAATAGGTAACACGAAATATGAGCTTTGGGAAAACCTATTAAACAGGCATCTCAACGAGCTGGAAATATATCTAAAAAAATATCCTGACGGTATCATATATGAGTTTGACAGTCTTGATGAACTGCGAAACTTTGACGACAGATATTTAGAAAACAGCGGTTCTGAAATATTCAAGAATATTTGCAGCACCCTGAAATGCAGCGAAAAGGATATAACAAATATTTCTGTTATGAGTAAAGGACTTACAAACCTTTCTTTCAAATTTGACTGCAATTCGCAAACATATGTTTATCGCCATCCCGGTCAGGGAACCAGCGCATACATTTCTCGTAAGAGTGAAGCATTTTCAATGAAATGCGCTTATGAACTCGGACTTGATAAAACTATCATAAAGATTGACGGAGAAAAAGGCTGGAAAATATCAAAGTATATAAAAAACGCAAGAGAGCTTGACTATTACAATAATGAAGAGGTTTCAAAAGCAATTGAAATAATTCGAAAGCTTCATAACGCAAAAATAAAATCCGATTATGATTTTGATATTTGGAAGAAAACTCTTGAACTTATAGACAGAATACATGAATCAAAGAAAAGTTTTGATGAATTCGGATACCTTTTTTCGAAAATGACAGATTTGTATGAGCTTACAAAAAAGGATGATATCGAGCATATACTTTGTCATTGTGATTGTTACAGCCCGAATTTCCTTTTTGATGATGAAAATAATATCAGCTTAATTGACTGGGAGTATTCAGGCAACGATGACCCCGCAAACGACCTTGGAACATTTATTTGCTGTTCACCATATGGATATGATGAAGCATTAAAGGTTTTTGATATTTATTATGGCAGAAAGCCCTCAAGTTTCGAATTAAGGCACAATATTGCTTATGTTGCGATCGCATCGTATTACTGGTATATATGGGCAATCTATCAGGAGTCAATCGGAAACGCAGTCGGTGACTACCTATTACTTTGGTATAACAACACAAAAACATTTATGAAAAAAGCTTTTGAAATGTATAAGGAGAATTAGTATGGCAAAACAAGACATAGGAAAGCTAATATATGAGGAAACGGAAAAAAGGCTTGAAATTATGGAAAGCCCTGATTATGAGTTTCCTGAAAAAGCAACAAAAAAAGATTATATTATGATTGCAGTTTTAATTGCAGCCAGCATATCAATGATTGTTTTATGTATGTTGGGGGTGATTGAATGAGTGCAAATTCTGATTACATTACACAAGAAACAATAACCGGTACTGTCCCTATGCTGAAAAAGGACAGACAATACAGCTTTATTGATTTGTTCCTCTCAACAAGCGGATTTGCGATTGCTACCTGGTGCTATACGCAAGGTGCATATGTTGCTGAGTTTTTAACGTTTAAGCAGATGCTTGTTAATATATTCTGCTTTAACATCACATGGATACTTATTGAGTGTATACCGGTTTTCTTCGCTGTAAGATACGGCATTGACCTTTGGATATGGCTCAGATCTGTTTTAGGAATAAAGGGAGTTGCCATATTTGCAACCGTCATATCACTGGCAAATTTCGGATGGTATGCAGTTGACGCACAG
Organism: Ruminococcaceae bacterium UBA7030; assembly: GCA_002494125.1. GTDB lineage: Bacteria > Bacillota > Clostridia > Oscillospirales > Acutalibacteraceae > Eubacterium_R. The sequence continues at coordinate 3,466 of DLBD01000090.1, forward strand.
CTTTTTGCTTCGTCAATGATTAATCTATTTGCAAATTTCGGCGTTGAATTAAACACAGAAATTTGGAAACCTGTTTTAGGTGTGCTTTGTGTAATATTGGGTACACTTATCGCTCTCGGCGGGCCGAATGTAATTAAGTGGACAAGCAGAATTCTTGTAACGGCTCTTCTTATAGTCGGAGTAGTAATTGTGGTTTTATGCTTTACTGCTGTTCCTATCAGCGATATTGCTGCGGTTAAGCCTAATATTGAAGGCAACAAGCTTGCCAATTTTATGCTTTCTGCAGAGGGCAATGTTGCGTTTGCATTTTCCTGGTCAACGCAGGCATTGGTTATGCCAAGACTTTGTAAGAGCGAGAGCAAAGGTTATTGGGGAACCTCACTTGCATATGGTTTTGTTGCACCGTTTTTTGTAGCTGCAGGAGGTGTAATGGCTCTTGCCATGTTCGTAAGATGCGGTTATTACGAAAGTGACCCTACAACAATGCTTGCAACATTATGCGGTCCCGGTTTTGCACTTCTCAGCCTTCTTATGGTTGCATTTGCTAACATCGGTACTCAGGGCATGGGTTCATATGTAAACTGTATGATTGTAAAAAGCGGTTTACCTAAAATAAGCTATAAAGTTCTTGTTTTCATTGCGATGATATATGTAAGTCTGCTTACAGTATGGGGTTGGGTTATGGACAACTTCGGCACTTTTGTTTCACTTGCAGCATACATACAGGGACCAATAATCGGTATGACCGTAGTTGACTATCTTGTTGTAAAAAAGCGTAAGCTGTCGCTTAAGTCCGTATACTATATGAAAGGCCATGATGCGTACAAGTTTACAAAAGGTTTCAACCTTGTTGGCCTTGCATGTTTGGTAATTTCATTCGCAAGCTGTATGCTCTTTATATATAACCCATTACAGGGTGAAATAAAGAGTCCTATATTCCTTATTCTTACAGGAAGCGGTTATACAGCTGTTTGCGGAGGTTTATTATACTGGCTTGCCAGCCTTACTCCTCTTAAAAAGTACATGCTCCGTGACAGAGATGATATTGATATAATATAATGCAATGTTAAGCCACCATCAAAGATGGTGGCTTTTTCATTTTTGAAACGCCTGTTTATTTGACAATATTATAATTCGTTGTATAATTAAAATAGATTATTTTGTGAGGGGATATTATGATTACAAACAGCAACATTGTTCTTACAGGTGCATCAAGCGGTATCGGGCTTGAGGTGCTTAAAATTCTTGTTAGGGGTGAGGGCAATAAAATCCTTGCAGTTTCCCGTAATGCTACAAAAAAACTTTCCGGATTTGGCGAAAACGTTGTCATTTTTGACGCCGATATTTCAAGTGCTGAGGGCGTTGACTGTGTTTTTGACAAGGCGCAAGAAGTGTTTTTTGGTGAGAAGATTGACATATTTTATGCAAATGCCGGTTTTCCGTACTATGAAGAGTTTAACTATGTTGACTGGGACAGAGTTGAAAAAATGTTTAACACAAATACCCTTTCGCCGATATACACTTACGCAAAGTACCTAAAACATCTTGACGGAAGAAAAGGTATTCTTGCCTATACCGTTTCGGCAATAGGCCAGATGGCTATGCCGGGTTACGCAATTTACAGTTCAACAAAATTTGCCATGCAGGGTTTCCAGCAGGCAATAAGGCTTGAAAAACCTGATAATCTTCAAATCACCTGCCTTTATCCCGTTGCAACAGAAACAAATTTTTTCAAGGTTGCAAACGAGGTCGAATTTGAAAAACCCTTCCCTGTTCAGAGAGCTGATGTTGTTGCAAGAAAAATGGTAAAAGGCATCGAAAACGGTAAAAAAACCGTTTCGCCCTGTGTGCTTTTTGCAGTATCAAAGATACTTATGGGAATATGTCCACCGATAAGAAGCATTTACTGGAAGCTTGAAGGAAACAAGCTTGAAAGGTTTAAGAAAAGAGTTAAGGAGTCAAGTGACAAATGAGTTATAATATGATGTTTTCCCCTATGAAAATAGGCACTATGGAGGTCAAAAACAGAGTCGTTATGACCGCTGCGGAATTCAGTCTCGGTCAGACTAACGGTCAGCCGACAGACAAAATGATAAACTATTATGTTGAAAGAGCTAAAGGCGGCGTGGGACTCATTACTCCGGGTATCTGCAGGGTTAACGATATGGGCGCAACCTCCTCCTTCACACAGCTTTCGATGGCAAGAGATGAGAACATTGAGCCTATGAGGAGGATGGCAGAGGCAATCCACGAAAACGGTGCAAAGCTATGTATTCAGCTTCATCATCCTGGGCGACAGGGATACGCAAGTTCAATTAATTCGCTACCTCTGATTATTCCAATTGCGGACAGATTTCCGAAATTCCCGGATATGCTCTTCAAAGCAACTCCTCTTCTTCTCAGCCTTGAGGAGAAGAAAATATGTATGTCGCTTCAGGCCCCCTCAAAATGCGAGCTGAGCGCTCACGGTGCTACCCGTGTTCACGCGATGAGCCGAAGGGAAATAAAAAGCACTATAAATGATTTCATTCAGGCTGCGGTAAGGTGCAAGAAGGCAGGTGTTGACGCTGTCGAGCTTCACTCTACTCACGGTTATCTTCTCCACCAGTTTTTAAGTCCTAACACGAATAAAAGAAAGGACGAATACGGCGGCTCTCTCAACAATCGAATGAGATTTATTCGCGAAATAATTCTTGGTATTAAAGAGCAGTGCGGAAGGGATTATCCACTTATCGTCCGTCTTACTGCCGATGAAATGTATGACAGGATTGGTCAGGCAGGAAAAGGCTATGATATTGATGAGGGGAAGAGAATTGCTGTGGAGCTTGAAAAGCTCGGCGTCGACGCAATCAATGTTTCCTGCGCCTGCTATGACACATATAACTACTGGCTTGAGCCGACCTCATTTGAGCCAGGCTGGAGAGCGTATCTTGCAAAAGAAATCAAGAGCGTGGTTGATATTCCTGTTATTGCAGCGAACTTTATACGTTCACCCGAACAGGCAGAAAAGCAGCTTGAGGAAGGATATCAGGACTTCGTCGGCTCTGCAAGAAATTTCATCTGCGACCCTTACTGGGCAAAGAAGGCTCAAGAAGGACACCCTGAAAAAATCAGGCGTTGCATTGGCTGTCTTCACTGCATTAAGTCATTTATTGCAAACGCAACTGTAGGCGGCGTCGGCGAATGTGCGCTCAACCCGACTGTCGGAATTGAAAAGGAATGGAACGAGCTTGTCCCCGACGGTAACGGACGAAATGCCGTTGTAGTCGGTGCGGGTCCCGCGGGGCTTATGTCAGCGATTGTGCTAAATAAAAGAGGCTTCAAGGTAACAGTTTTTGAAAAAGAAGTCAAGGCGGGCGGTCAGGTTAATATTGCTGCTGCAGGTCCTCACAAGGATAAGCTTCACTGGGCAATTGAGGATATGCTTGAAGAACTCAAGAACTCAGGCATTGAAATAAAAACCGGTATCGAAGCAAGTGCAAAAATGCTCGAAGAGCTTAAGCCGTATGCTGTTATTCTTGCAACAGGCGGAATTCCGATACGACCGCAATCAATCGAGGGAATTAATAATGATAATGTTGTAACTGCACCTGATGTTCTTCTTAACAAGGTAGAAATTAAAGACAGTAAGGTTGCAGTTATCGGAAGCGGACTGACAGGACTTGAAACTACGGAAAAGCTTAACGAAAACGGTAACGAGGTCACGGTCATCGAAATGGCTGACAAAATCGCGGGTAATGCCTGGTTCCAGTTTGTAGACGATTCACTTTCAAGAATTAAGCCTTACGGCACACAGTTCATGCTTGGAACAAAGCTTGATAAAATCGGCAATTCAAGCGTAAGCGTTATTAAGGAAAACGGTGCTGTAAAACAAACGGTTAAGGCAGACTATGTCGTTCTTGCCATGGGTGTAAGACCATGCAACACTCTCGCAGAGGAGCTTGAAAAAGCGAACATAAAAACTGCACTCGTCGGCGACGCAGACCACGGCGGAACAATCGGAAACGCCACACGCAGCGCATTCACAACGGCAATGAATATATAAAAAAAGGCTAATTGGAAAGCAATTTCCAATTAGCCTTTTTTGTTATCGCCCTATTCCCATTCTACACTGAAACTTAAAACCTTAACATTT
>DLBD01000142.1 GCA_002494125.1 Ruminococcaceae bacterium UBA7030
AGGTTATTATCAGGAATGGGGCAAAGAGCCCGTTAAAATGACACCCGGTACGGTTATTAACATTCCTGCTGAGGTTAAGCATTGGCACGGCGCAGCGCCGGACAGCTGGTTTGCACACCTCGCAATCGAAATCAAGGGCGATGATGCAAACACACAGTGGTGCGAAAAAGTGTCAGATGAAGATTATAAAAAGTTATAATAGACAAGACTTGGTAACCGCTTGCGGTTGCCAAGTCTTTTGTTTTATGCTATTATATTAAACAGATATAAGTTTATTTGTTTATCATACAGCGGGGGGATTGCTGTGAAAAACAAGTTTATAAGCATAATAATATCACTTGCATTGGTAGTAATACTTATTTTACCGATGTTTTCTTTTGCTGCAGTAGAAAGCGGAGAAGGGGAGGCAACGCTTTTGCAGGAGGGCGAGTTTGAGCTTGAGAGTGCTTCGAAGTCTGTGCAAAACGCCACCTCTGTTTCTTCCTCTCAGGTTGCGTATGACTATATTTACAACAGTCTGAAAAATGTCAGCTCAAGTTTCAATATGACGCTTTACAGACTTAGTGCAAAGGATTTCTCGGCGCTGTATTCCGATGTTATAAACGACAATCCCGACCTTTTTTATGTTTCAAGCTCGTTTGGATATTATGTTTATCAAAGCAGCGGAATTGTCACAACCGTGAACCCGCTTTATGTTATGTCGGAAAATGAGATTGAAGAGGGAAAGAAAATCTTTGACGCCGGTGTTGCGCTTGCGCTTTCACAGGTTGATAACACAATGAATGATTTTCAGAAGGCGGTAGTTATTCACGACTATATATGCACACTTGCGGCATATCCTGCGCTTGTAGGTGAAAACGGCGAAGACCTTGACAAGGATATTTACCACAGTGCTTACGGCTTTTTCTACGACAGAAATATAGTTTGCGCCGGTTATTCGCTTATATATTCCTATATTATGAATCAGCTTGGTATAGACTGCTGCTATGTTGCGTCAGTTGATATGAAACACGCTTGGAACAAAATTAAAATCGACGGTTACTGGTACAATGTCGATTTAACCTTTGACGACTTCAATTTTATAGCGCAGCGTAATACATACGGTTCTGTTAAGCACGACTGTTTTCTAAAAAGCGACAGCTATTTTGCAAGCGAGAGCGGATCTTACCATTACGATGGAAAAACCTATGATACCTGCGACTGCACAAGCACTCTTTATGACGATGCGTTCTTTAACGACGTAAATACAAGAATTTATGCCGTTGACGGATATACATATTATCTTGACCCGATTTATGACAGTCATCAGGCAAAGCTTATGAAAAGAGCTTCCGACGGCACTGAAACTCAGGTAAGCTATACTTTTACCGGTGCAACAAGTGTTTTCACAAGCTATGTCAAAGATTCAAGCGGCACACAGCACGAGGTTAGTTTTAACGAAATACTTGTAAAGCTTCTCTATATGGATTCACGGTTTTATGTTGCGGCGTCACAGATGATTTACTCGGTAACTCCTGACGAAAAAAGGTATATAATTAAAAATCCTATTGAATATTACCCTTGCGGTATCGGTGAAAATGAAAATGGCAATCTTGTCTATCAGGTATATGGTGAAGAAACCGTTTATGAGCTTAATAAGAAGGAGTACTTTGACACGTATCTTAATACTCCGACATCAAGCACGTATCATAACTATCCTGACATAAATCTTGACGGGCACATAAACGCAAAGGATTTTGCTTCAATTAATAATTAATCTTTAGTGAAAAGAGGGATATATATTGAAAAAGGAGAAGGCTGCCGACGTAAATCAGCATCCTAACAAAATCGGCATTAAGGAAGCTATGGGATATATGCTCGGGGATTCGGGCAATCTCTTTGTTCTTACTTACGTTTCATCCTTCCTTAAGGTGTTCTATACCGAAATACTCGGAATCAATACCACAAAGGCTGCAAGACTTTTTCTTGTAACAAGGCTCTGGGACGCGATTAACGACCCTATTTGGGGTGCGATTGTCGCAAAGCGTCCGCCGAAAAAGGACGGTAAGTACCGACCGTATCTTAAGTGGATTGCAATACCCGTTGCGCTTGCCCAGCTTGCCTGCTTCTATGATATTACGAGGCACACCTCAAGCCCTGCAATTATTCTTATATTTGCATATGTAACATACATTTCATTCGGTATGCTTTACACGGGAATCAATGTTCCGTTCGGCTCGCTTGCGTCAGTTATTACCGATGACCCCGAGGGAAGAACTCTTCTTTCAACCTTCCGTTCAATCGGCGGAGGTATCGGCGGTGCGGCGCCTCTTCTTTTGGCACCGTTTATTATTTATACAAAAAAGACGGACGCCTTTGGTAATGAGTATAATGTTGCGGACAGCGGCGGTATGTTCAAGTTTGCGCTTGCAATGGCAATCTGCGCAATCGTTTTCTACCTTGCCTGCTACGGCACTACTAAAGAAAGAGTTAAGTCCGAGCTTCATCCGCATATTGATATTAAAAGCGCATATGCAGGTATGATTAAAAGCCGACCGTTCATTGTGCTTGCCGTTACAGGCGTGCTTATAAGCGGACAGCTTCAGTTTGCATCTCTTAATCAGTATCTTTATAAAAACTATTTTTGTAATACTAACCTTTCGGTTATCGGCTCAATAGCGCAATATCTTCCTATGGCGCTTATGATACCCGTAACACCCATACTTGTTAAAAAATTCGGCAAAAAAGAGCTTGCAGGCTTCGGTTCGCTTTTCTCAGCTCTTGCCGCAATCGCCTGTTATTTAATCAAGCCGAGACCCGACCAGCCATGGATATTTATGGTTGTGCTTTTTATAATCGGTTTTGGTTATTCGTTTGTTTCAATTACAAACTGGGCGGTTGTCGCCGATGTTATCGACTATCAGTTTGTAAAGACGGGCGTTAAAAGCGAAAGTGCAATATACGCAGTTTATACCCTTTGCAGAAAGTTTGGACAGACCATCGCCGACTTCGGAGGACTTATGCTTCTCGGCAAGGTCGGATACGAGGTTGAGGTTATGTCAAATGCCGGCTACGTCAAGGGAGTGAGCGAGGGTATTCTTACAATCTGTACTGCAATCCCCGCAGTTACATATACGCTTATTTATATCCTCTACCGCTTTGCATATCCGCTGACTAAGGAAAAGCTTGAGCCTATTTATAAAGAGGTCAGAGCGGCAAACGCAGCAGAAGAATAAACAAAAAGAAGGATGATTCATCATCCTTCTTTTTTGTGCTTTATTTAGTAAAGTACGCTGTTTGTTGTAATATATTTTGTGCCGGCGTTTGCAATCTTTTCGATTTTGTCAAGGTCGTCAACCGCCCAGGTGGCTGTGACAAGACCTGCCTCGTGGCACTTTCTTATTCTTGCGCAGTCGTTTTCAAGGTTTCTTTCGTCGTTACCGTCGTAGCTTATACCGCAGTTTTCAACCGAAAGAGCTCTTTCTATCTGTTTATCCTTGATGTCGTAAACAAGGTAGAATAAGTCGTTATCGCAAAGCTTTCTCATCTTTACTATATCAGCAAAGCTGAAAGCAATGTACTGAACGTCAATGTTGTATCTTGATGCAATTTCAACAAGCTCGTCAAAATGCATAATAGTGTGGTTATACTTGATTTCAACTACTGCGGTCATTGAGTATTTTTCACACGCTTCAAAGAATTCTTCAAGCTTGCATACCTTAAGGTTTGGATACTTGTCGATGTTGTGACCGTTTGAGTAGTTGTATTTCATAAGCTGGTCGTAGGTCATAAGCTCAATATAACCGCTTTTGTCCATCATACGGTATGTAACAGGGTCGTGATGAAGCACCCAAACGCCGTCGATAGTTCTGTAAATATCACACTCGGCACCCCAGAAGCCTGCCTTTCCTGCCTCTTCGTAAGCGGGAAGAGTGTTTTCAGGGGCAACTGCTCTGTATCCGCGGTGAGCAATAAGCTTGATATCTTCCTTGTCTTCAATTTGAGTGTTTTTGATGCTGTCAATTTTATACGGCACAAGCTTGCAGTAATCCTTGTACCATTCGAGCCATTTAATACCGGCTTCAATTCCCATACCTGCACCGACTAAAGCGGCAGCGCCTAAAAGTTTTTTGACCTTACCCATAATGTACCTCCGAAAGATGTTTTATCATTTGCCGTTATTATAACACTATTAATAATTCAATTCAAGTAATATGATGAATTATAAATATTGCTCAAATGAAAATTTTATGATAAAATAGTATTGGTGGTATAATGCAGTTTTATGGTTTATTTGAAAAAATAATAAACTATATACCCGACAGCTTTACTATTGTGAGGGAGTATATTTATATTGCTTTGCCCTTTGTCCTGATGGCGTGTGCTCTTTTCACCGCATTTTTCGGGCTTAAGTGCGCAGGGCTTTGGTGCGCTGCAACCTTTTTCGGTATCGGCACCTCGCTTACGGCTTATTACATACTTCCCGCTGTAAATTATAACGATGTGATGTTCTGGATTATGGGCGGCGTGTGCCTTCTTGTCGGAATACTGTGCGCATATTTTTCAAAATATCTTTTCAGAGCGCAGCTTGTTGTGTCAAACTTTGCGCTTGTATATGCTTCACTACCTGCGTTTATTGTGTTTCTCGGCGATATTCCGTCGAAGATTGTAAGCGCAATAGTAGCAGGAGCTATGGCATTTCTTAATATTAAATACAAATATCTTTTTGTGCTTCTTACAACCTCCTTCAGCGGCTCGTTTATTTTCTGGGAGGTTATTGAAAACAGATATAATATCAAGTATACCTTTGTCTATGCGATTATTATGGGCGTTTTAGCATTTGCTTTCCAGTGCTATATGAACAGAAAGCAGATTAAAGACACGTATAAGGACGTTAAGAAAAAATATAAAAAGACAAAGGACGAGGGAGAAAAAATCATCACAAAGCTTGAGGATGAATTTGAAAAGGAAAAAGAAAAGCTCAGTCATCACAATAATAATGATGAAATGAATCAAACTGAAATCGATTATGAAAAGGAGGAGTCAGCATGCGAAAAAGAATGATATCACTTGCGCTTTCACTTTTGCTTGCCGTGACAAGCGCTATAGCGCCTTTCGGTGCGTTTGTAGCGTCTTCTTATGAAACCGCAACCACTCTGTCGGATGTTTCCATGTCAGACTGGATGAGCGCCATAAGAGGTGAAACAAGGCTTACAGAAATAACTATTCCGGGCACTCATGACTCCTGTGCAAGAAAATTTGCAAATGAAGATGTTTTCGGCATCCTATCCGGAATATCAAAATGCCAAAGTCTCAATATCACCGAGCAGCTTGACGCAGGTATAAGATGGCTTGACGTGAGGTGCGAGGTTGATGCAAGTACATATTCGGTAAAGACTGTTCACGGCTCGACTGACTGCTGGAACGGTAACGACTATTACTATCTTGATTATGTATTTCAGGATGTTTACAACTGGCTTGACGCTCACCCGAGTGAAACCGTTCTTATCTGTATAAAAGAGGATGACGGTGACAACGGAGTTCCTGCGTTTACAAATGCGATTTACGAGTACATTCACGGTTACGGTCAGGGCAAGTATTTTTACGGCGAAAGCTATAATTATAACGATTACTGGTATCTCGGCAAGAGCGTGCCTACTCTTGATGAGGTCAGGGGAAAGTGCGTTTTGTTCAACCGCTTCGACCAGTATATAGGAGATGAAAGTTCACAGGGAGTTGTTGTTGACGAGGCTGAATCGGGCCAGAAAATCAAGTATAACGATTTTTCGGATTCAACTTATACCGAGCCCGTATATGTCAATGTTTACAGCAATAATACCGGTATCGGAACTGCTCATATCCAGGATTATTATAAATGGAATACCGAAAGTAAAATTAAAGCAACCCAGTATATGCTCAGTCTCGGTCATTACAGGGGAGAGTATTATATCAACTATTCCTCAACGGTTTCCGATTCGACCGCACCAAACCCGCAAAACCTTTCTAAGACGGTAAACGCGGCTTATCCGACTTTCACCTATACAAAAAATAAGCCGTCGGGTATTTTTGCAATGGACTTTGCAACTGCCGATCTTGCGCGATATATCGTGCTAAATAACGAAGCGGTTTCAAATATAGTTACGGGCACCGACGGTAATATAAGTTATACCTTAAACCGCCTTACAGGAACTCTTACTGTAAGCGGTAACGGCGCTATGAATAACTACGCCTACACGAGTGCAAACGGAGTCAACGGTATGGGCTCAACTGCTCCGTGGGGCGACCAGGCTAAAAATGCTGTTTTTGACGGACAGTACAACACCGACATCATTAAAAGCATTGTCGTTGAAGAGGGCGTAACCTCTATCGGCAGCTATGCATTTTACGGATATGACAATGTTACAAGCGTTTCAATTCCAAGCACTGTTACGTCAATAGGCGAGGGCGCTTTTACAAAATGCGCAAGCCTTGAAAGCGTTGATATTTCAAATACCGCAGTAAGCTCAATCGGTGCTTCGGCATTTAAGGACTGCACTGGATTAAAGCGGTTTTATACAGTTTCAAGCCTTACCGATATTGCCGATAACGCTTTCACAAACTCGACGAACTTTACAATGTACGGCGAGCAGGGTATCCCGTCGCAGACCTATGCAAACGCCAGGTCGATTCCATACGTTGCGACTGATACATATTCTTACAGCGTTAATGTTAAAGCAGGTAATACAGTTAAAGAAGCGTCGAATCCGTTTGCGGGCAAGGACTTGTCTAACGGCGTGACAATCAGCTTTAAGCAAAACGCAAAGGTTGACAGGGGCTGGAACAACTCCCTTATCACTTTTTCAAGCGGCAGAAATTACGACAACAGATATTTTATTATTATGTCAAACGGCACTATCCTCTTTAACGACGGCAACGGCGGAGCAGGCGGATGGAACAACTGCTATTTCGATATTAATTCTTCTGACGAGGTTAACACCGTAGGCAGCGGCTGGGTTGATATAGATATCGTGATTTATCCGGATAAAAACGGTAATCATATACTTGATTATTATATAAATAAATCACTTGCAAAAACGTATAATCTCAATTTGATTTGTGCTTCGGGTTATCCAAACGGAGTCAGTGGCTCAAACGGTATTTTCTCCTTCCTTTCAGCAGGGGATATAAATCTTTATTACGGTTCATCCTTCTCAATTTACGATTCTATGGCGGGTACTGCCGACAGCTATCTTGATGATGTTTATTTCTATTCTTTTGCAAATGCACCGACAGCCGTTTCGGACAGCGCAGTTTATTTCAACGACTTTAACTCTTCTCTCGGAGGTAACGCTGTCACAGGCTCACCCGATAACGGCAAGGTGATAACTCACGACACAAGTAATAATGACGGCAGAACGGGCAGTGCGTCATTCCCTTGGGGTAATAACGGCGGTTCGGCTGCAAACTATATTGCGACTTCAGTAAGTCCGTTTGAAGACGCTGATACCTCAAACGGTCTTACCGTAAGCTTCTGGCAGAGGATTAACGGCAATTATTGGGACAATAAACAGTCAATAACCTTTGCTCAGGGCGATACGGGCGAATGTAAGTATTTCACAATCGGCACCGACGGTTATATTCGTTTCAACAACGGTAACGGAGGCAGCGATTCCTCTCTCAGTAACGCGGGGCTTTATTTCGACTATATCACACCAAATTCAGATATAATCAAGCAGCAGTGGCAGTTTGTGACTGTTGATATTATTGACGATTATAATTTCAAAGTCTATGTAAACGGCAGGCTTTCAAAGACGGTAAATGTTACGGGTACGTCGCAGTATCAGTCAACGGGCGGTCTTATGTCCTTCCTTGCAAGCGGTAATACAAAGCTGTATTTCGGCTCGTTTACTCCGTATTGGGGCACCTGCTCGCTTTCGCTTGATGATGTTTACTGCTTTGAAGGTTCTCTCTCACCGTCACAGATTGACGCGCTTTACAGATATGAGGTGTCAAATCTTAACGCCGATTATTCGCAAAGCTTTGACTCTTCAATTCCGCAGATTAAATCGGGCAGCGCTTCATGGCTAAACGGATTTGAAGATAAAAACGGAGTACTGTATATTCCGTCTGCAAGCTGCTATAACGATGTTACGCTATATGTTGACGGTCAGTCCGTAAACGGTTCATCTGCAGTTGCTGCAGGTTCAGAGGTTAGAGCCGAATATAACGGTTCATATGCTGTCGACACGTGGTATACTGTAAATCCTGATACCAACACGGTTACCGATTATCAGCAGGGCGGAAGCTATTATTCCTTCACAATCGGTGAAAACTCATATATTTATCTTGCGCTTACAGATACTGACGCTCCCGATTATTCGGCATATGACAGCGCAGTGCTCTACGCTTCGTCATTTGACGGCGACGATTATTCAGCCGAGTCATTTGAAAATCTGACCGACACGCTTTCTTCGTATTCAGAAATAAAGAGCAGCAATCCGACTCAGGTTCAGGTCGACACCGCAACCTTTGATATTCTTACTGCGGTTTCCGATTTAGTGCCGTATCTTACGCTTGAAGTAAGCACTAACGACGGTACGGTAGCAGTAACGGTAAACGGCTCAGCGATTAATGAAAATAGTGCGTCAGTCCTTTTCGGCGATGAAATAAGTGTTAGCGCACAGTCCGATTCGTCCGCCTTTCTTGGATGGCTTGAGCTTGACACAAAGCGCTTTTTCTCAACGGATACGCAGTACAGCTTTGTAATAACGTCAAATACAAGGCTCAAAGCGATGTTCACTTCAAATGACTGCGCAACGCTCACTCTTACAGATGACAACGGTTGGGTTTGCGATACTATTACAATGCCTTGTACCGACTGGATAAGCGTGGCTTCGCTTTCCGATATTCTTCCCGAGGTTCCATATTCCTACGGTGCTTCGAGCGGATATTGGTCATATAATGAAAACGACGTGCTGTCGCTTCTTACATCCGGCAATAATGTAACGATAAGCGCTGTTTATGAAAGGGCAATCGACGCTTCAAAGCTTCCCGAAAGGCCGTATGCAGGTGCAGATGTTCCTGTTATTAATCTTGCGTTTGATAACGATACTCAAAACGATATCGGCGTTTTCATAATGGCTTATGATGTTCCTGAAAACTGCACGGTATATTCGAAGGGTATGGCGGTGTCTTACGGTAAGCCCGACAAGTTCAGTCCAAGTGATATTGAGCTTACTATAAACAACAAAATGCTCACATCAAAATTCGATACAAATGAGGATATTTATATTCTTGATATTGAGCGTTTTTCAGGCTTTAACTGGGCAGTCAGGGGATATGTGACCTACTATGATACAAACGGCAATATCAAAACTGCATATTCAAATCAGATAAATATTACAAATTAAAAAATACCGATGGGTAAACCCATCGGTATTTTTTTTAATCAATTAGTCCTGTGGCTCAAAGTTTTCCTTGCCAACGCCGCAAAGCGGGCAAACCCAGTCTTCGGGTAATTCCTCGAAAGGTACCTCTTCAACAGCGTCGTCATAAACATAGCCGCAGATTGTACATACGTATTTCATATATATTCCTCCTTAAATATTATGCTTTCCAAAGTGAGTGAAGATTGCAGTAAGCATAAACTGCCTCAACCTCATCGCCGTCAGCAAGAGCAAAGCAAGCCTTTGGCTCATCTTCGGGCGTAAGATACTTAATTTGGTATCCGCCATTTGTTTCAACGGCAATGAACTCAATATAATGCTCAGCTGTCATCGGGTGGGAAACCTCGCCTACGCAAACCTTAACTGCACCGCCTTCAACTGAATATACAGGCACGTGCTTTTCAACTGCTGCGTCGGTTGTTCCCGGATTAATCTCCTCCATCTTCTGACCGCAGCACATTACAGGCACGCCTGATTCCTTGACTACTACAATGATTTTTCCGCAATGGGAGCATCTGTAAAATTTAAGTTTCATAAAAATCCCTCCTTTTATGTTTTAATAATATCAAATTTTATACCTTTTGTCCACAAAATAGTTTTGTGTATTTTCAACAAATTAAAGGCGTATTTTTTTATATTCACTAATGTTGAAAATATAAATTTATTAATGTAAAATTATATTATAGTAAATATAAGGGGTAATCTTATGGACAAAACTATTTATACAATTACTTCGAAGGAAAACGAAAATGTTTTTATTCACGCAATGCAGGGGCATTTTGTTACCGCTTCATCGCATCTTAACTACTATGTCGGCACTTCGGACGTAAAGCATAATCACGATGTTTCAACCGAGGCTGCAAAAATTCTTGCAAGATATTACCACGAGAATAATATCGAGGTTGATACAGTTCTATGCCTTTATGAAACGCAGGTGCTCGGCGCCTATCTTGCGCATCAGCTTTCAAGACCGACTATGCTTAATCCCAATCCCAATAACAAGATTTATGTAATCAGTCCTGAATATGACAGCGCAGGTAATATTATATACAGAGATAATATAAGAAAGCTTGTAAAGGATAAAAATATAATTGTACTTATCTCCGCTATAACAACGGGAAGAACTGTTGAAAGAGCAATGGAGAGTATCGAATACTACGGCGGCAAGGTTGCGGGCGTTTCTGCAGTTTTCTCCGTGCTTCATTATATCGGCGATGTTAAGGTTACAACAATCTTCCATAAAAGCGATCTTCCGGGTTATGAAACCTATCACGCAAATGATTGTCCGTATTGTAAAGCGGGTGCGCCTGTCGAGGGCGTTTCTAACGCTTACGGTTATTCAATGCTTGACCTGTAAGGCTTAAGGGCGGATTTTCTCCGCCCTTTAACTATAAGGCGAGGTGCGATAACGAAG
>DLBD01000031.1 GCA_002494125.1 Ruminococcaceae bacterium UBA7030
CCAGCTTTGTTTTCCGCTTTACGCCTGTTCTAAAGGTATTATAAAAAAGTATAAACCCTTCCTTGATGAGATTGATCTTACCTATACCCAGTACATAACGATGATGGTTATGTGGGAGATGAAAGAGGTTAATGTTACCGAGCTTGGCAAGAAGCTTTATCTTGATTCGGGTACCCTTACTCCCGTGCTCAAAAAGCTTGAAGCAAAGGGATATATCAAAAGGGAACGCTCTTCAGATGACGAAAGAATTCTAAATGTCACAATAACAAAAAAAGGCGAGTCTCTTAAGGACGAGGCAGTAAAAATTCCTCAGCAGATGATGGGCTGTGTAAAGCTCAGTGCCGAGGAAGCAAGTGTTCTTTATAAGGTTTTATATAAGGTTATAGGTAGTTTTGACAAATAGAAGAATAAAAACCCTGAATACATTTTGTATTCAGGGTTTTTTTACTGCTCTTTAATCAGCTTTTTAATAGCCTCAAAGCTCTCTGCGCTGATAATATGTTCAATTCTGCAGGCGTCGTCAACAGCCGTCTTTTCGTCAACTCCGAGACTTATCAGCCATTCAGAAAGCGTAGTGTGGCGTTCATACATCTTTTCTGCAATTTCTCTGCCGCTTTCAAGAAGCGTAATGTACCCGTTTTCGTCAACCTCAATATAGCCGTTATTGCGAAGGTTTTTCATTGCAACGCTGACACTCGGCTTTGAAAAGCCAAGATCATTTGCAATGTCTATGGAACGCACTGCACCTTTACGATTTTTTATCATAAGTATTGTTTCAAGATAGTTTTCTGCTGATTCGTGGATGTTCATAATAGCAAAACCTTTCATAGTCGTCAACGCCATTATAACAAATTTGTATTTTCATTTCAAGTATGATATAACATAGTAAGTAAAGATAGAAAAAGAGGTAATGATCAGTAGATGATAAAGTATGTTTTTATTGATTTAGATAATACCATTTTTGATTTTGATACCGCTGAAAAGAGAGCACTATTCAAAATGCTTGAAACTATCGGAGTAGAGCCCGGCGACGAGCTTTATAACTGCTATCATAAAGCAAATATTTCGCAGTGGAAAAGGCTTGAACTCGGCGAAATAACAAAGGCGCAGGTTAAGGTAAATCGTTATAAAATACTGTTTGATAAATTCGGTATTGAAAAGTCGCCCGAAACTGCTACAAAAATATATGAGGACTTCCTTTGTCAGGGACATATTTTTCTTGAAGGAGCAAAAGAATTCATCGAAAACCTTTCGTCAAAATACTGTATTTATATTATGTCAAACGGTACCTTGCGCGTTCAGCGGGGAAGACTTGCAAGCTCCGGCATAGCACCGCTTTTTGACGGTATATTTATCTCTGAGGAGATGGGTGCTGAAAAACCCGATAAAGTCTTTTTTGAAAACGCTTTTTCGACGATAGAAGGATTTGATAAAAATAAGGCGGTTATTATCGGCGACAGCTTGACCTCTGACATCAAGGGCGGGAAAAATGCAGGTATAAAGACAATTTGGTTTAACAGGCTTGAGCTTGATAATGACAGCGAAATAATCCCTGACTTTACAGTAAATAGTTTTGAAGAAATAAACGAACTTTTGAAACATATTTAGCAGACATTCTGAATATTATATTGCTATTTTCTACAAAAAATTATCTCAAAACATGTTTAAGTTAGTGAAAACTAACTTTTTGTCGAAATTCTATTGACATCATTTTTTATTTGTGGTATAAATAATTTGATTAAAAGTTAGTTATTTCTAACTTCGTGTAAATCGGAGGATAATATGTTACCACTTAGTGTTCTTGGTGACGGTAACGAAGGCATTATCAAAAAAATCGCAGGAAAGCCTGAGGTAAAAAAACATCTTGAAAATCTCGGCTTTGTTGTAGGCGACAGAGTTACGGTCATTACCGAGCAAAACGGAAATATAATCGTCAAGGTAAAAGAGACGAGAGTTGCCATAAGCAAAGAAATGGCAAGTAAAATTTATGTTTAATATTTAAGTTAATATAAGTATGCAAGGAGGAAAGTAAATGACACTCAGAGATGTAAAAATCGGTCAGACCTGTAAGGTTAAGCGTATCCATGGTGAAGGCGCACTTAAGCGCAGAATTATGGACATGGGCATCACAAAGGGCGTAGAAATCTATGTTCGCAAGGTTGCACCGCTTGGAGATCCGGTTGAAGTTACCGTAAGGGATTACGAGCTTTCAATCCGTAAGGGCGACGCAGAATTAATCGAAGTAGAATAATTTTTTTTAATCGAGGGTTAGTGCTTACTAACCTAAACAGAAAGGAATAATTATGAGTAAAAGAATTGCACTTGCCGGTAACCCGAACAGCGGTAAAACAACGCTTTTTAACGCTCTTACAGGTTCAAACCAGTATGTAGGTAACTGGCCCGGCGTTACAGTTGAGAAGAAAGAGGGTAAGCTTAAGAAGCAAAGTGATGTTGTAATCACAGACCTTCCGGGTATTTATTCTCTTTCACCCTACACCATTGAAGAGGTTGTTGCAAGGGACTACCTTATTGATGAAAAGCCTGACGCAATAATCAATATTGTTGACGGTACAAACCTTGAAAGAAACCT
>DLBD01000144.1 GCA_002494125.1 Ruminococcaceae bacterium UBA7030
TATTTTCAATACCCTCACCGTAGTATTTCATTATCTTACGGAAGCAGGCGGTTCCGGCACTTTTCATAAGTCCTTCTTCTGTGAAGTCGCCGTCGAACGCCTTTTTTTCTACCTCTTTAATTTGCTTTGCAGTTAATACTCTCATAAAATCACCCAATAATTATTCTGTCGGAATTATAATTAATGATACCTCTGTTGAAGTAAGCCTGTTCTTTTTATAGTCCTTTGAAGGTATCGGTCCGCATGCACCTGACGCAGCACCGAGCTGATACGAATCGAAGTGGAGGAAGGTTGTATCGCATAGCTTAAGCTCCTCCCTGTGCATCGCCTTTGCGCACTGCTGCGAGGTGAATCGGTCAGCACTAAATATCATAGTACCGCCCTTTGAGATGAACTTAAGTCCCCTGCCGTTTTCATTTGTAATCTGCGCCCACCTTGTATCACAACGCATTGACGCCTCCTGCGGCTTGATATACTTTTCACGCATATCGTCGACTTTGCAGGAATAAACGCCTGGCATTGCATGCTCCTTATAGTCGTCAAGGCAGGGCATATCCCCTCTTCCGAAATACCTTACATTTTCAAATTCAGACGGCATTTCAAAGGTAAAGCCAAAACGTGGTGTATACATAATTATAGCACTGTAAAGACATTTTGCACTTGCCTCAACTATGCCGTTATTATGAATAACATATCTTATCCTGACCTTCGCCATTTTGCCCTTGATTGTTTTAAGAGCATAATCATTTTCGATAACAATACAGCCGTCCTTTAAGATATAGGCATTCTTCGCCTTTTCCTTCTTTATAAGATACAGACGTTCGGTATCAAGCATATTCTTGCTCCACACGATATTGAGATATTTGTCGTTGTCAAGAGGAGCACGGTAAATGCTGATGCCAAAGCCCTTTGAGTTTCCGAACGGCGCATTGTTGATAAACTCCGTACCGTTTTGCTCATAGCTTTCAAACTCGCCTGTCGATGTGTTGAAGATAAGACTTCCCTTCTCCGTTTTTATAAAGAGTCTTGATTGGCTTTCCTCAACCGAAGGTGCACCGTCACACGATGTTACTGCTGCCGTTTCTTTATATACATCTTTTATGCACTCGCTTGCAATCTCTGTGTCACCGTCAAAGTATCTGATTACAACCGTATCACCTGTGAGTGAAATCTCTTTGTATAATGTATCTCTTGGGGCAATACTTATGTCGAAGCTTTCCTCTGCGACCGTGCTGCCGTTGCAATCAAGTTGATTTATATTCACGGTTAAATCGGCGTTAGCAAAATAGTTGAGATTAAGGAAGGTTATGCCTCCTTTACTGCATCTTGCCCTTACGGGACGGTAGCAGTTTTTCATCTGATAAGCTCCTGAATGAGGCGTTCTGTCAGGAAAGAAAAGACCGTCAACGCAGAAATTACCGTCGTGCTTTTCTTCGCCGTGGTCACCGCCATAGGTATATTTATAGCGACCGCTTTCGTGGTATATTGCATGGTCAGCAAATTCCCATATACAACCGCCCATCATATTGTCAGCATTAAGAAATGCGTTTACATATGTTTCAAGCTCACCTGCGCCAACGCCCATAGCGTGAGCGTATTCACACATAAAGTACGGCTTTGTATAGTATTTTTTCTTAAGACCGCTTCCCTTTGCAATCTTTCTGACTTTTTTATGCCACGGGTACATCTGGGATATAACATCATACGCCCAGCGCTTTGTTCTGCTAACTCCCTCGTAATGAATCGGAATATCAGTGTACTGCTTCAGTTTTTCATAGCAGTAATCCTGATTTTTATAGCCGAAGGATTCATTACCAAGCGACCACATAACAATACTCGGATGGTTTTTATCCCTTTCAAACATACGGTAAACTCTGTCCCAGTAGTGTTCCTTCCACTCCGGGTTATGAGAGCAGGCGCCCGGCTTTTTTAGCTCCGACATACAGCCGTGCGTTTCTATATCAGCCTCGTCAACAACATATACTCCGTACTCATCGCAAAGGTCAAGAAACATCGGGTCGGGAGGATAATGGGAGGTGCGTACGCAGTTTACATTGTACTGTTTGAAAATACTTATATCCTTTTCCATATCCTCGCCTGTCATAACGTAACCCGTTTTCGGGTTTGTGTCATGGTGGTTTACACCGAGGAGCTTTATCGCCTTATTATTAAAATAAAACACATTGCCTTCAATTTCAATATGCTTAAAGCCGATTGGCCGCCTGATAGCCTCAATGATTTTCCTGTCCCTTGAAAGCACAAGTACAAGGTCGTAAAGATACGGTATTTCAGCGGACCACTCATTAACTTCAAGCTCGCCAAAGCTAAGCTCGGTATTATCTTTACTTGACACATTTACGGATGCACTTGAAATAAGACTATCGCCGTCATATAGAAATGCTGTTAGCTCGCACTCATCTTTTACTTTAAGCGCAGGCTTGACGCAAAGCGAATAAACAGTGTCTGAAATATATTCGCTTTTGACCTCAAAATCATATACGGAATTTTCGCCGCTTATATAAAGAAGCACATCACGGAAAATTCCGTTGCTTCTGAACATATCCTGACATTCAAGATAAGTACCGTTTGACCATTTATAAAGGGCAACAACAAGCTCATTTTCACCCTCGGCGATATATTCGTTAAGTTCAAACTGCGCCGTATTGTGACTGCCCTCGTTATATCCGACATACTGCCCGTTCAAAAAAAGGTCAAACGCACCGGCAACACCGAGAAAGCTTATTATATAATTTTTGTCAGCGTCGTCAATGCAAATCTTTTTTCTGTATATACCAACGGGACAGCTTTCGGGTATATGCGGAGGATTTGGCTTAAACTGATATCGTGTATTAAGATAATAAGGCTTTTCGTAGCCCGTATGCTGCCAAACGGACGGAACGTCAACCTTTTCAAAAGAAATCTTATCAAGCTCAATCTCGTTCTGAATTTCAAGACAGTCCTTAAAATAAGCAAAATCCCACTCGCCGGAAAGACATTCTACAAGCGAAGAGTTATACCTCTCATCTCTAATATCAGTTTTAGAAAGCGAGTCAAGATTTTCAAATGGTATAAAGTATGAGCGAGGAACAAGAACGTTGTCCCTGAAAACTCTGAAATTATTATAGTTACCTGTTTTGAAGTTATATTTCATATTTTTTCACCTGAAAAAATTATACAATAACTGCCGGACATTTGCAACAAAAAAGAGGTTGTGTAACACAACCTCATATTTTGTAAAATTATTATTATGCCATAAATGAACGAATAACTGCTTCGCAGTCCTTAGCGTCCATAATTTTCGGTACGGGATAAAGCGGGTTACCCTCTTTAAGAGCACGCTTTACAAGAAGCGGAAGATCCTCTTCCTTGATAAAATCAAACTTCTCGGGGATATTCATATTCTTGTTAAGAGTTCTTATAGCAGCAATAAATGCCTTTCCCTTATCAGCTGTGCCAAGTCCCTTACCGATGCCGACAATATCAGCAAGCTTTGCAAGCTGGGGATATGCGGCTTCGCCATAATAATCAAGAACATACGGAAGAATAACTGCATTTGCAAGTCCGTGGGGTGTACCGTATAAACCGCCGAGATTATGCGCAATAGCATGAACATAACCTACATAAGCATGGGTAAACGCACGACCTGCAAGGAAAGAGCCTTTAAGCATATTTCCTCTTGCTTCAATATTCTTTCCGTCATTATATGCTGTTTCGATATTATCGAAGATAAGCTTGGTTGCCTCTTCAGCCTCGCGGATTGTATCCTTTGTATTACTCTTACCTATATATGCCTCAACCGCATGGGTGAGTGCGTCCATACCTGTTGTAGAAGTAATATGAGGCGGTAATCCGACTGTAAGCTCGGGGTCAAGCACTGCATATTTTGGTCTTAAGCAGGTATCGTTAATGGCGTTCTTTTCATGAGTTTCAGGGTCGCTGACAACTGCGGCAACTGTAGTCTCAGAGCCTGTACCTGCTGTGGTTGGAACTGCAAAGAAAGGCGGAAGCTTTTTGCGAACTTTAAGCTGACCACGCATGCTTCGTACAGTTTTATTAGGTCTTACAATTCTTGCGCCTGCTGCCTTTGCACAGTCCATCGGAGAACCGCCGCCGAAAGCTATGATTCCCTGACAAGCGTTGTCTTCATACACCTTTTTACAATCCTCGATGTTAGGAATTGTAGGATTAGGTTGTACGCCGTCATATACTACATAGTCGATACCGACCTCTTCGAGTTTCTTGAACAACGGGTCAAGCAGGTTAAGGCTCATAAGTCCTTTATCTGTAACAACTAAAACCTTTGTAAGTCCCTTGCTTTTAATAAGGTCAGGGAGTCTTAAAATACTGCCTGCGCCCTCTAAAAGCTCGGGTGATGACCAGTCCATAAATACCATTGCAGCCTTAAATGCCTTCTGATATATTCTGTACCAGCACTTTTTTAATGTCCAGAGCATAGTTTTCCTCCTTTCTTAAAAAAATAAAATATTTCATTTCTTATTTTACAATGTTGAGTATTAATTTTCAAGTCTTTTTATACAAAATACTCTTTCAAATTTTTAGCGCATATGTTATAGTAATAAATAGAAACAATCAGGAGTTGGACAAATGAGCTTAGGTAAAATTCTATTTTGCGGTAACGACAGCAGATACCTTGATGAAAAATACACCCGCTTCAGCGACGAATCAAACGGCGGTACAGCCTTCAGAATTCCAAGCCTTATCAAAGCCGGCAAAAGCCTTATTGCAGTCGCAGACAAGCAGACAAGCGGTAAGGACTGGGGGTACATAGAGCTTTGCATAAGAAGAAGTGAGGACGGCGGCGAAACCTGGACAGACATTAAGACAATCGCAGCTCCGCCGGCAAGAGCTACTCACACAAGTGCGGACAGCTATGCCTCGGCTTTCTTTATTGACCCGTGTATGGCAATCGCACCAAACGGCGACGTTGTAATGCTTGTTGACTTTTATCCGGAGTGCAAGGGACTTCATAACAGAAAACTTCTCGATAAGAAAAAACCGCCTTACACTATGTACCAGCGTAAAATGCGTCCCGCTCTTTACGACCGCGACGGAAAGTTTTACATACTGACCGAGGATGGAACTATTCTTAATCACAAGCAAAAGGAAACGCTTTATAAAGTCACCGACTGGAAAGGTTCACTTTACAAGGGAGAAGAATATGTAGGCAATATATTCTTAAACGGAAAGACCGGAGAGGATAATGAACACGTCACTTTCGGCGCACCTCTTAAAGCGCCCAAGAGAAATTACGTCTATATGTTAAGAAGCAGCGATGAGGGCAAAACATGGTCGGACCCGGTTGACATAACAAGCGATTTCCTCATAAAAGAGGACGGCACCTTTATAGGCGTCGCACCCGGCAATTCAATCACCACCGAGGACGGACGACTGATAATGCCTCTCTATGTTGACAAGAAGGAATCCGTTTCGGTCTACTCTATCGACGACGGCGAAACCTGGCACAGAATGACGCAGCAGCCGTATAACTGCAACACGGATGAGTGGCAGGCTGTTCAGGCTCCTGACGGCGCAATACTCGCTCTCGGCAGAGCGCCCGCTTTCGGTAAGACTCCGCTTTCTATTTCATACGACAACGCAAAGCACTGGGAGAAATGTAAACCAACACATCTGCTTGCTCCGAAATGTCAGAAGAGTGTTATAAATATAGGCAACTATGTTTTCTGCTCGCATCCGAGCGAGCATACAAGGGAAAACGGGGTAATCTCCGTAGGACGTTTTAAGCGTTCAAGCGGAAAGACTATCGGAATTGAATGGTACAGCGATACAGAAGTAAACATGGGATATTTCGGTTATTCATGTATGACGCAGATCGACGAGGACCATATAGGCATTCTTTATGAGGCGCAGCCAAGCTCGCTTATATGTTTCAAAAAATTCAAAATTGAAGATCTTATTTCATTTTAACAAATAAAAAGACAGATGGGAAAAACTTTCCCATCTGTCTTTCTTTTTTATTTGAAGGAAAACAAGCCTTTTTTCTGATAAGGCTCACTTGAAAACGACTTTAATATGTAGCCTGTTTCATCTATCGCTTTTCTGAGTTTATCCTCGTCAAGCTCTTCCTCGGATATTATTTCGGTTACACCCTTCTTATGCGAAGAGGTAACCTTTTTTACTTTGAAATTATTTCGCACAGTATCATTTATATGCGCTTCGCACATACCGCACATCATACC
>DLBD01000081.1 GCA_002494125.1 Ruminococcaceae bacterium UBA7030
TTACCGTCCATGGTTTTCTTTTTTCTTGCCATTTAGTAATTCCTCCTATACTAAAATATATAAAATTATAAACGATTTTGCAGTGGGCATAGAAAAATCCACTTAATCTTCACTATTATAGCACTATGTAATATTAAATTCAACTATAAAATTAAATATTATTAAAATAAATAAAGGACTGATGGCTCATCAGTCCTTTTTGTCAGATTAAAGGATTAACCCATATTCTTAATTTTTAATCACTTTGTCAGTTCATTCGCCATTTTGCCCGTAACGTGTTCAATATCAAGACAGAACATACAAAGCGGAGCAAGCTCCCTTTTAATCGCTTTTTCAAGTATTTCGTCGTCTTCACTTCTGTACTTGAGCGCAAGGGTGCGAACGGTTTCGAGTATTTCCTCTTCGTCCTCGATTATTCTCATTTTGCCGAAAACGATTACGCTTTTATAGTAGGTCGTGTATTCCTCAGGTATAACGTGGTCCTTTCCGATAACGCAAAAGGAAGCCTTCGGATGCTTTTTAACAGCGTCAAATTTATGCCCCGATTTTGCCCCGTGAAAGATGATTTTGTCGCCTGTATAGACATAGCTCAAAGGCACAGCGTACGGATAGTCGTCGTCACCGAGAAGTGCAAGCACGCCCGACGAGCCGTTTTTCAATATAAGCTGAGCCTCCTCATCGCTCATCTGCTGCTTAAATCTTCGCATTTTTCTGAACATACTATACCTCTTAATCCCAGCCGCCGTCGACAATTACGATGCCGATTGCAGGTTCAATACGCGCATTATCATACGCAGAGCCGATTGTAACTACATCGGTGCCCGGTGCAATATCAACACCCGTAAGAGAAATTCTTACTATAACAGGACCCTTGAAGTTTCCGATTTCAACTTCCATATCATCGCCTGTAAGCTTGACGTTCTGAGGGTCAAGCGTTGTGTATTCCGTTTCACCGTTTGTACGGTAGCTGACTGTTAAAACAGAGTCCTCATCGTTCTTATAAGGAAGCTTGATAGTAACCTTTACATCACGCTTTTTAGCCTCTGTCGGTTTTTCGGTTGTTGTTTCCTTTTTATCGTCTTCGCCGCTTTCAGAGCCGCCGCCCGAGTCTGATCCGGAGCCTGAGCCCTGCTGTGAGCCACCCTGCTGCGACGTTTCGCTTACATCGGAAATTTCGACGCTTTCGGTTACGGGATTGCCGTTTGTGTCAGTTACAACCTGACCGCTTGTGTCTGTAACCTCAATAGTTTCAGGACCGCCTTTTTTCGCCTTACAGGAGGCGAAAGCCATTACTATAACAACAGTCATTATGACTGCAAGAACTCTTTTAACTAAATCTTTTTTCATATCTAAAACTCCTAAATCATTGTAATTTTGAACTTGAAGGAAGCCTCTTCATCAGGCTCTAAAATCGTCATTCCCCTCTTATGTTCAAAAATTCCGTCCTCATCCGAACAGCTTGATATACCCGTCCACGGCTCAAGCGCAACAAAGGGTGCCTTCCCCTCAGCAGACCAGATAAGAAGATTATTCATATCCTGAAAATCGAGCCTTACGCCCTTACCGTTTTTGCCGATAAGCGTCGCTGACTTTGACTCGATATTTTCAAATATCAAGGCGTCCTTTTTGTCAAACAAATCATGGCGCATATAAAGCTCGCTTTCGCCGTTCATAATGACGTACTCACGTCTTACGTCAACAAGCCCTGTTTCGTGATCGGGACGAAGGCACGGAATATTGATACCCTTATCAAAAACGACCTTATAGTCCTCAAATTTTTCGCCTTTTTCAAGCGGACAGTTAAAGGCGGGATGACCGCCGATAACGAAGGGAAGCTTGTCTTTACCTGTATTTTTAACTATATATTCGTTTGTAACGGTGTCGCCGTTTATAGTGTATTTTATGCGAAGCTCGTAGTCAAACGGAAACTGCGCTCTTGTTTCATCGCTGCTTTTCTGAAGAAACGTTACGCTGTTTTTACCCTGTGCTTCGATTTTGAAAGGGTTAATTCTTGCAATACCGTGGCGTTTCATTTCGCAGGCTTTTCCGAAAGCCTCCGCCTTGCCGTCTGGAAGAACGCCGACTATCGGGAAGCATACGGGAGCCTGTCCTGCCCAGAACTTTTTATCGCCCTGCCAGAGATATTCGATATTGTCCTTTTTAAGCGAATGGAGCATAGCGCCGTCAAGCAAAAGCTCGGCTGTACTCTTTTCGCTTGATATTTTGATAATCATATTATCACCTCTGAAAATTCTATACATAGTTATTATAACTTATATAAACTTGCAATGCAATATTGAATATGTTATATATATAGTGTAAAATAAAGTAAAGATTTGTAAGATAACAGACATTCGGAGGAAAAATTTATGGATATTGAAAGCTTCATCCAGGAGGCAATTTTCGCAGAAAAAGAGCAGCACAAATGCTTCTATCAGCTTATGTGGGACAACTTTAAGGAAACCGGCTACGTCATAACCGATGAGGACGGTTATGAAATTGACGCAATATTCAAGGCGGTTTCACTTCAGAATCTTCTCGGCGAATTCGTTTACAGAATTTATGACGAGGTAAACGAAACGGGTCTTGAGGACGTTATCGACTATGCGCACACTGTCGGATTCAGCGACGATGAAATTCTTGCATACTGTGAAGATAACGATGAAATTGATATTGACGAAGATTTTGAAACAACGGTTAAAAATGCGCTTGACTACACGACAGAGATAACCGCAGACAAGATGCTTGAGGAATTTTCAACCTACGAAATATTTGACTATATGATTGTTGCGACATACGATTTTGAACAGGACTTCGTTTTCGATTTCGAGGACTATGAAGAGATGCAGGCGTTTGTTGACACAAACCAGGAGCAGCTCGATCAGTACAAAGAGGAATACGAGTCAGTCCTGAGATGGATTGAATCGGGAATGATTTGCTGAGCTAATTTCGCTTCGCAAGCTAAAAAAACGGCGTGTGGTTTTGTCATTTGGAAACACAGGGAAACAACAATGACGTTGACGGCACGATGTGGGCATTGCACCGAGAACATAATTGTCCAAGGCGGACGACCAATGGTCGTCCCTACAAATCAAAAAGCAGGCTTTGCCGAAATTTTGATTTGAGAGGAGAAACATATGTAGCAGTCATTAGCAAAAGTTACTGCATTTTGCTTCGACTGCGAAATGTGTTTGGACGAGGCGAGTAACCGACATCCGCTTATGCCGAATTTCATCAAAAAAGAGAGGCAAACGCCTCTCTTTTTCTTATGGATTCAAGCACGCTCCGCTTGAATTGAATCTGTATACTTTGCCTTTGTAGGTAAGGTTTGCCGTTCTCATTTTGCCCGAAGACTCAAAGTAGTACCACTTGCCCGAAATCTTCTGCCAGCCCGTTACCATTGCCCCGCCGCTGTTGAAGTAGTACCAACTGCCACCGATTTTCTGCCAACCCGTCTGCATCGCACCACTCGAATTGAAATAATACCACTTATTTGATATTTTCTGCCAACCCGTTTGCATAACGCCCGATTTGTTGAGATAGTACCATTTACCACCGGACTTTGCCCAGCCTGTGAGCATATGTCCGTCACTTGTTGAAAGCAGATACCACTTGCCGCCGTCCTTGAGC
>DLBD01000072.1 GCA_002494125.1 Ruminococcaceae bacterium UBA7030
TTGTTTAATTGTCAAGGTTCTTTTTGCACCCTCTCTCAAGAGTGCTTTGCAATATTAACACATTCTACCCTCTCTTGTCAACACTTTTTTTGGGATTTTTAAGACTTTTTTCACACCCTGCCGCGCGTTTCTTTTTTTGTACCACATATAGATAAAAGGCGGTGTGACCGCCTTTAATAACTATATATATTATTTACATTATATATGATACACAATCTGTTGATTTTCAAGGGTTGTGTTCAACGATTTTTCAGGCAAATATTGTCTGAGCTTATTATAGTATGGTTTTATATCTTTATAATATATAGAGAAGTCCATATAGGTAAACTTTTCGTCATCCGCATACACGAGCTTTGCGCTTTCATCAAAGCCAAAACTTTTGGTGTTATAATATGCAACTCCCGTTCCTGCAACAAGAAAGGCGAAATTAAGCATCAGAATAATAATAACCTTTGTTTTATTTTTCATTTTAATCCTCTGTGTATTTTTCAAGTATCATTTTACCGAAAGCCGAAGCGAACAGTCTTGCCGAATAACACGCTTCGTCAAGAGTGTTACCGTCCGTTCCTATTTCAAGAAGGAAGGAGTTGTGCGTTTCAAACATATTATATTTTCTTTCGGAAAAGAGTATCGGACGCATTAACCCGTCATACATATCGCACACAGCTTTTTGCGTTGCCAGGTCAAAGCGCAGATTATCCTCCCAGTCGGGAAAGTTTTCAACCCTGCCGTACTGACAACCCGCTATAAGCATCATACGAGCTGCTTTTTTGCCGTTAATTACCGCTGTAGGTTTCACTTTTGTGTCGTCGTCATATGTAATATCATCGCGGTGAAGGTCAATCGTGATTTCAATAGTCGGGTATTCTTCAAGATATTCTTCAACCGTTTGCCGCGAGTTATCATATGCAGCGCTATAATTTGTGTCGTGGATTTCGGTATCGTGAACGACGCCTATCCCCTGAAGCTCGAGATATTTGCAAAGTTCATCGCCCACCCTTACTACATTTCTCGAATTATCCTCGCTTCTCAGGTCGGTTGAATCTGTATAATATCCCACATCGAGAAGAGTATAGCTTTCCGTAGTGTGACTGTGGTAAACAAGCACTGTTGGTTTTGACGCATCGCTTACTGAAAGGTCGGCATCCTGACCGAGCAGCGCTTCAATATCAAGATTATAAAACGAGTCGGGGATTTTGCTTTGAACCTCGACATTATCATACGACACAAGCGTGCCGCCGCCGAAATAATCCTCTTCGCTCGTTTTTCCCCTTACCTCTTGACTTTCAATGCTCTTTTCTTCTTCCTTCATCAGCTTTGCTATATCATCAGGAGTTTCGGAAATATCCGAATACAGGTCGCTGTCCTTCGCTGCTATTACCTTTTCCTCATCCTGACTCTTGCCCGATGTGGTACTATTATTGTTATCGTCATCCGTATCATTATTATTGGTAATATCAGTAACATTGCTTTGACGGTGGCTGAAAACAGACGAAACCCTTCGGTCAAGAAAATCCGCATTAAAAGGAAGCATATTGACGCAAAGAGCTCCGATACTAATTGCTATTACAAGATGAAACAAAATGGTAAAAATATTTTTCTTCATAAGCTCACCATTTATAATTATGCTTATTTGCATCGTTTTATCCCACGAGTGAGAACAAATCCTTTGCGCTCAAATTTTTTTGAAGGCAGACGTTGATCGTCATTCCGATAAGTTTTGCTCCCTGACTTATAACCCGATCTATTTCACGCGGAGTCACAAACATCGGCTCGTTATTTTCAGACATAACCGAGGCTGAAATAACTGTTGGTATTCCGATTGAAATCACAGGGATACCCAGTGTTTTTTCCGATATTTCATATCTGTGGTTTCCGACGCCTGAACCGGGAGCAATACCGGTGTCGGAAAGCTGGAGAGTATTGCCGAGTCTGTCCGGTGACGATGCCGCAAGAGCATCAATGGCAATAACGCAGGACGGCTTAATTCTTTCGGCGACTCCTTTAACTATTTCAGCCGACTCTATTCCCGTATTTCCGAGAACGCCTGTTGTGACGGACGACACATTAAAAAGCGAGCCGAGGCCTTTCATGCTTGCATCTTTCAGAATATGGCGTGTAGCAAGTACATAGTCGTTACTTTTAGGGCCGAGAGCATCTGCGGTAATACTGAGATTGCCTATACCTGCAACAAGGACTGACGACGCATTTTCCGGCAAAAGCGTGCGAAGAAGGTCTGCACTTTTATCAAGCCGTCCGTCAAACATATCCGTATCATTTACAAGCGACGGCAAAGTGCATGTTATATACTTACCGACAGGTTTTGAAAGAGCTTTTGCACCCGTGCTGTTTACAACCTCAACCACCGTAACCCCGTCATTTTCTTTTACTATCACTCCGTTGAGCTTTGTCTTATCGCTTGACTCGTAACTCTCAAGCGCTAAATCTGTTCTGTTTTCCACAACAATTCCCCGTTTTTAACATATTTTCAATAAAAGTATACCCAAAAACAAAAAAATACTTGCAATTTCAAAAAAGATATGATAATATACATAAGCATAAAAAGAACAGAGCAGGCGCTCTGATACATTTAATTGACCGTTAAAGGAGTGAGAACATGGCAAACATTAAGTCAGCAAAGAAGAGA
>DLBD01000098.1 GCA_002494125.1 Ruminococcaceae bacterium UBA7030
ACCTGTGCGCCGTATTTGCCTACGATGTTAAAATAATATCTTCTTGCCTCGCAAGACCATCCCTCATCGGCGTCAAGTGCACCGAATTTGCCGAACGCGTCAGCCGAGAAGAACACCTTGTCAGTCTTGTCATAGGTCATCATTACCTCCGGCCAGTGGACCATTGGCGCCATAATAAATGTGAGCGTGTGACTGCCAAGCGAAAGCTCGCCGCCTTCAGTTACTGCGTCAACCTTGTTTACATCAAAATCACAAAACTGCGGGAGCATTTGCTTCGCCTTTGCTGAGCAGACAATTCTCATCTCAGGGAAAAGCTTTGCAAGTGCGGCAATGCTTCCCGAATGATCGGGTTCAATATGCTGCATAACAAGATAATCAACACTTCTTCCGTCAAGTGCAGTCTTGAGATTGGCAAGCCATTCGTCAGTCTTTCTTTTGTCGACTGAATCCATAACGGCAACCTTTTCGTCAAGAATAAGATATGAGTTATAAGCCATTCCCTCGGGGATTATATACTGGCTTTCGAAAAGGTCGAGCTCTCTGTCGTTAACTCCGATATATTTAATATCATCAGTAATAGTTATCATAATATATACCTCCAAATAACAAGGATATATTATCACAACTTTACCCATTAATCAACCTGATATTACAAAATATTTTCAAGTGTTATCCTCTGATTGTTCTTTATTTGCTGCGCCTGAATTTTCGCCGAAAGAAGTCTGCTTTCAAGCATTGTGTCATCATTTTGCGCAAGTGCTTTAAGCTCGTGAATAGAGACGCTCATATCATCAAGCGTTTTGTTATGAATAATAAGAGAAAGAATTTTATACTGCTTTTGAAAATATGTGTCGAGGCTTTCACATTTTTTATAAGCGGTTTCGTAATCTCCTGCGTTTGCGTATTCTTCTGCGCTGTCAATCAGGGCGCTTACCTCGTCATAGAAACAGTTCACCTTAACCTGCTCAAAAACACAAAATGAAATAATCATTGCTATAAAAAACAATGCGATATAAAGTCTTTTCATACCTTCTCCTTGTCGATTACAAATGTTTTGCCACTGTCGTCAACCGTCATAAGCATAATATCGCTTTCGTCCTTTCCTTCGCTTGTGAGAAGGAGTTTGATCTGAGCCTTGCTGATTTTTTCTTTGTTAAAGTATTCCTCAACCGCTTTGCCGTCCATAATGACCGTTATCGGCATTCCGTGCTCATCGGTTTTCAGCGAAATATCATTAGCGCAAAGCGGTTTGTACTGCGATTTGAGAAGAACTGAAATCTTGCCGTTTGTTTCAATAACGGCGTCCTCAATCTCATCAAGTGAAAAGCTGCCGGCTTGCCTGAGCGCGTCTACGAGGTCGTCAACCGTGAAGCGCATATCTTTCAGCAGTCGCTGATTTAGTTTTCCTCTTCGTATAATAAATATCGGTTTTCCTTGTATCAAATCCCGTAGTTTGTAGCTTTTCATTGATATCACTGCAACGATGATTTCAAGTGAAATGAAAAGCAGTATCGGAATTGCGCAGTTTGCAAGCGGCATCGAATTGTCCTCAAGAGGCACGACTGCAACGGCGCTTAGTAAAATTGTAATTACGAGCTCATGAGGCTTAAGCTCTCCGACTTGCCGCTTTCCCATAAGCCTTACTGCAACGATTACAAGAATGTATATTATTACAGAACGTATAAATATAATTGCCATATTATCACCCTTTTTATCTTGCGCAGAAATGAATAAAATATTTTCAACTGCAAAAAGTAAGATGGGTGATGCTATGGAAAGGATATGTAAAAGCTATCTTGAAAACCTCCATAAAATCAAGAATGATTTTAATGACTGCTCGGATTTTAACATAAAGGAATTTGAAATTTCAAAAAAGAGAGCTTTTGTCGCAGTTATGGACGGGCTAGTAAGCTCACTGGCGCTTTCGCAGCTTGTAATGTCGCCGCTTCTGAGCTTTGACGAAAAGGCAGAGGAAGATATAATACAGCAAATTAAATCCGGCGTTGTTCAAAATGTTGAGATGAGCGAGGTTGAGGATTTTGACAACGCTTATTATTTTCTTATGAGCGGTTTTGCAATTCTGATTGTCGACGGCTCCGACAGGGGACTTGCGCTTGGTATTCAGGGCTGGGCGAAAAGAAACGTGTCCGACCCGTCAAACGAAGCAAACGTAAAGGGCGCAAAGGAGGGCTTTGTCGAATGCCTTAACGACAATAAAGCGCTCCTTCGAAAAAGACTTAAAACAAGCCATCTTAAAATGCGCCAGCTCTGTATCGGCAAGACTGCTTCAACGGGTGTTGTTATCGCCTATATTGATAACAGAGCGCAGGCTGAACTTGTTGATGAAATTGAAAAAAGAATTACAGGTGCAGATTTTGACTGCCTTCTTGACTACGGTATGCTTCTGCCGTTTCTCGATACGGATGTAAAATCGTTTTTCTCCTGCGTCGGAAACACGGAAAGACCTGATGTAGCGGTGTCAAAGCTTCTCGAAGGCAGAGTGGTAGTGCTTGTGGATTCAACGCCGTTTGCAATCTATCTTCCGTATCTTTTCAGCGATAATTTTCAGTCGCTTGACGACTACGATAATCCGCCGTTTTATTCGGGATTTATACGGCTTATAAAGGCTTTCAGTTTTCTTCTTGCAGTTTTTCTTCCTGCAGTTTATGTTGCAGTCGGCACCTTCCATCAGGAGCTTATGTCAACAAATCTTCTTTTTACAATCGCTGCTGAGGAGATTACAACTCCGTTCTCACTTATGACTGAGGCGCTTTTTCTTTTGATTTTTTACGAAATTATGAGAGAAGCAGGACTAAGACTGCCGAGAACAGTCGGACATGCCGTGTCGATTATCGGCGGTATTATAATCGGTGAAACAAGCGTTGAAGCCGGACTTATAGGGGCGCCGATGCTTGTAGTTGTTGCAATAACAGCTATTGCTTCATACGTAGTTTATCCGCTTTATGAAAGCGTGAGCGTAATTCGTTTTGCATTTATCCTTGCAGGAGGTATTGCCGGGCTTTACGGAATGATTATTCTTGCAGGTGTGATGTTTATAAATATTTGCGCTCTAAATCCATTCGGCACTCCGCTGAGCGCTCCGTTTTCACCTTATAATAAACGTTCGGGCGTTGATATGCTTTATCGGGCGAACTGGAAAATTCTTTCAAAAAGAAGGGTTAGAATAAATGAACTCAGAGGTGCGTCATTTGACACAGGCAAAACGAAATAAAATTGCGTCGCTCAGCATTTTTTA
The DNA here is from genome assembly GCA_002494125.1 of Ruminococcaceae bacterium UBA7030. GTDB lineage: Bacteria > Bacillota > Clostridia > Oscillospirales > Acutalibacteraceae > Eubacterium_R. The sequence goes on from DLBD01000098.1 coordinate 3,257, forward strand.
TATCCTTTTTGTGAGTAAGGCAGCAGTCATCATTACAACGAGGCAGCAGGGACAGGGCGGTTATATGACAAAGGATATTCTTGCGGCGCTTCTTTTGTCTATTCCTGTTTCTCTTCTCCTTTCAATTCCGGTGATTATGTGTGTGAAGGGCGGAAAAAACCCTCTAAAAAACAAATTTGTTTCAAGACTTTACAGCCTTTATTTTATTTTCATTGCAGGCGTTAATGCGTATAATTTTTCTGTCTTTGCATCAGAAGTTCTGGGCAATTTTTCAAAAGCGGTGCTTTTTGCCGTATTGATTAGCATATGCGCTGCATACTGCGCAAGTTTGGGCATAGAAAGTATTGCAAGGTTTTCTGCATTTGCGTTTGTTATTTTTTCTGTTGCGGCGGCGCTTTTATGTCTGCTGAATATTAATGCTCTCGACGGTATAAATGTTTTTCCTCTGTTCTTTTCGGGTAAAACAATTTTAAGAGATACGTTTGTTATATCCTGCTCGTTTAGTGAGCTTGCGGTGTTTCTGACGCTTGTCCCATTCACTAAAAGCAGGGAGGTAAGGTGCTTCGTATTTTTTGATGTTTCAATGCTTGTGCTTTCGTTTGTTATGATTGTTTTTGCATTTGCGGTTATGGGTGAAGGCTTTTTTCTGTTTGATTATCCGGTGTTCGCTCTTTCTCAGACTGCGGGTATGGGCGGACTTGAACGGCTCGACGCTTTGTTTACCTCAACTTTTACCTTCGGCATTTTTCTTCGCAGCGTTACAGCTTTGTTTTGCGCCTCAAAAAGTCTTGAACTAAAGGACAACAAAAGGGCTGTTGTTATAACCTGCGGCGCAAGTGTTCTTCTGTCATTTTTAATGAACAGACTTGAACCTTTGAACGATGTCAAGAGCGGGGTATCGGTTGCGCTTTTTATTGCTTTTTGCGTGGTGATACCTATACTAAGCCTTATGTTAAGAAAAAGAAATGCGGGTGATGAATTAATTGAAAGCATTTAGAATAAGCGTTTGTATTATGGTTGTGTGCGCTGTTTTTTCCTCCTTCTTTTCACCGCTTCATCTTAAGGATCTTGTGGTAACGGAGGCTGTCGGTTTGGACAAAAGCGACAGCGGAATATCACTTTGTGTTCAGCTGCTCAATACAAATGCCGTTTCAACGAAAGCAGAAGCAAACCAAAGTAATTCAACCATTACCCTTCAAAGTGAGTGCAAAAGCATAACGCAGGGTTTTGAGAGAATACAGACCGCACTTTCAAAAAATATGTATTTCGGTCATAACAAGCTTTTTGCAATCAGCGCCGAGTGTGCGCAAGGCGGAGCGTTCAAAAATCTTCCGTATTCTATTTCAAGCCTTGATTCACGCTCGGATATTGCTCTGTGCATAACAAGGTGCGAGGCTTTAACTGTTCTTAAAAGCGAGGAAAATAACGCCCGTGTGCCGTGCGAGAGTATAATTAATCTTATAAAAAGCAACGAAAAAAACGGAACAAGTATTTATGTTAGCGCTGTTGAAGCGCTGAATGTTTTTGAAAATGAAACCGATGACCTTATCCTTCCGGTTCTTGATTACAGCAAAGAGGATAAGGCGTGCTTTTGCCCTTCGCTCGCTTTGTTTGATTCTGACAGGCTTGTCCGTTTTGCTGACGGAGAAAACGCAAACGGTATACTGCTTATTATCGGCAGACTCAGCCGGTGCAGTATGGAGCTTGAAACGAATGAGCTTGGCAAAGTGACCGTTGAGCTTACTAATATAAAAACAAAAAATGACACAAATATCATAGGTGATGATGTTATATTTAGTACAAATCTTTCCTTTAAGGTGAATGTCATATCCTGCGAAAGAAAGGGCGTGGGCGAGCTTTCAAAAGAAGATACAAAACTTATTTATAAAAAAACGGAGGAGCAGGTTGAAAACCTTTGCAAAAGCTCCTTTGACCTTTGCACTAAATGCGGATGCGACTGCTTTAAGTGCGCACGTCGTTTGTCGAAACAAAATCCAAAGGCGTACCTGTCGGTAAAAGATGACTGGGATAATTATTTTGCAAATGCAAAAGCGGATATTACAGCCTGCGCCGAGTGAAAAATCTCGGCTGCAGAGTCGCTTTTATCCCTGCTCATAAAGCATACTGCAGCAGGTACGGCAATACTCAACACAAGCATAATGGCGTATATTATTGCAAATTTTTTCACAAAAACCCATCTCCTTGACTTTAACTTAAAATATATGTATAATAAAATGAATTACTATTTATTATATTAAAATATTTTCTTTTTTAGAATATTAAGCGTAAAAGAAAGGAGTTTTGATTATGCCATCAAGCTATATTTCACCAATTTCAATGGATGCGCTTTCAAGTCTTTGTCAGGAGCTTGACAAAAATAATGAGATAAAAAAGTCTGACTATGAAAAATATCACGTAAAAAGAGGACTTCGTAATGAGGACAGCACCGGCGTTATGGCGGGCCTTACCCGCATATGCTCAGTTGAGGGTTATTTCATCCTCGACGGTGAAAGAGTGCCTAAGGAAGGTAAGCTTTCTTACAGGGGATATAACATCAATGATATTGTAAATGGCTGTATCAGCGACGGAAGATTCGGATTTGAAGAGGTTGTATGGCTTCTTCTTTTCGGCACGCTTCCGACTTCAGGTCAGCTTGCAAGTCTTCATGAGGTGCTTGCGGAGTGCAGAGCGCTCCCCGACGAATTTGTCGAGGACATTATTATGAAGCACGCTTCAAAGGACATTATGAATAAGATTTCGAGATGTGTTATGGCGCTTTATTCATACGACGAAAACCCTGACGACACATCAATTCCGAATGTTCTTCGTCAGTCGCTCCAGCTTATTGCGCAGGTACCGACAATTATGAATAGTGCTTATCAGGTTAAGAGAAGGGCATTTGACGACAAGACAATGTTCCTTCACCCGATAAGAAAGGAACAGTCAACTGCCGAGTATATTCTCAATCAGCTTAGAGCAGACAAAAAGTTCAGCGAGGAGGAAGCAAGGCTTCTTGACATCTGTCTTATGCTTCACGCTGACCACGGCGGAGGTAACAACTCCACCTTCTCAACAAGAGTTCTTACCTCGAGCGGAACAGATACATATTCTGCAATCACAGCCGGCTTCGGTTCCCTTAAAGGACCGAAACACGGCGGCGCAAACCTTCGTGTTGCAAGGCAGATGGACGAAATTATGGCAAAGGTTGCAGACCCTACCGATGAGGCGCAGGTTAAGGATTATCTTGTAAAGGTGCTAAAAAAAGAAGAGGGCGACGGCTCAGGGCTTATCTATGGTATGGGACATGCGGTTTATACAAAGTCCGACCCGAGAGCAGTTATCCTTAAGGAAAATGCAAGAAAGCTTGCATATGAAAAGGGATATGAAAAAGAATTTCGTACCCTTGAAAATATTGAGCTTCTCACACCTGGTGTTTTTGCCGAGATCAGGGGAATTGAAAAGACGATGTGCGCTAACGTTGATCTTTATTCGGGACTTGTATATAAGGTTCTTGGAATTCCGCAGGATTTATTTACTCCGCTTTTTGCAACTGCAAGGATTGCGGGATGGTGCGCTCACAGGCTTGAAGAGCTTACCTCGGGAGGTAAGATTATACGTCCTGCTTATAAGAGTGTAAGCAAGCCAAGAGCATACATCCAGATAGACAACAGAACCGAGGGCTGATAAATTGCCAAAGACTAAACCGGGAATACCCCTTCTTGCAATATGTTTAACGGTTGCAGCAGGCTGCGTTTTTCAGTTCGCAGGGCTTCTTATGCGATCGGCTGACAGCAGTGCGTCAGAGATATTTGCTTATCTTACATATTTTTTTATAGCGCTCAATCTTATCGCTTCATATGTATATGCAAGAAAGTGTCGAAAGCTTGTTAGGGCAGTTGTAACCGACAGCAAAAGTAATAATCTTATTTTTGCAACGGCGCTTATTTGTGCGGGACTGCTTTATGATTTTGTGCATCAGTGTTACAACTGTTACAGTTATTTCGAGAATGCGGGGTATATTGATTACAGCTATATTGTACCCGTTGCTCTTTCGGGAGTATTTGCGCTGATAAGCTGCGCTTATTATATCGCGTTTTACCTTTGCGTTAAGGGTACCGGCGTTGATTACAGAAATTTTACGGCGTTTCATTTTGCTCCGCTTTTGTGGGCGTTTTTCAAAACAGCAAATCTCGTTACCCAGCTTTTTGACATAAAGTCAGGCGCTCAGGAAATTTGCCATTTCATTTTGCTTGTTTCACTTCTTCCGTTTTTCCTTTGCTTTGCAGCAGCATCGGATAAAAAAGAGAGAGGCGCAAGTAATTCTTTTATTATGTCGGCGCTTTTTTGCGCTTCAATGTGCTTTATTGTTTCTGCGCCACGGCTTGCTATGTTCGTTCTCGGGGGCGGCAACAATCTTGAAAATGTGACCTTTTCGTCGCCGACGTATTTTCTGCTCGGTCTTTTTATTGTTGCAGTTCTTCGTGAAAACAGAAAGGCTGAAAAAAGTGTAATAATCGGAGAATAGCTTTGTTATTTTTAGAAAATCTGAAAACGATTGCAATCCAGGTTTTAATTCTTTATCTTATTGCAGGCGTCGGTTTTGTCACGGACAAGACAGGCGTTTTCAAAAGGCATGACGCAAAAAAGCTCATCGACCTAATCTTCAATGTGGTTTTGCCGATTGCAATCATACATACATTCGTAACAATGGAATATTCTAAGCAGCACATAAAGGGGCTTTTTATCGCCTTTGCCTGTGCGGTGGGAACTCATGTTTTCGGTGCGGTAATATCACGTTTCACTTTCAGAAAACAGGATTTAATGAAAAGGGGCGTTTACTCCTATGCAATTATTTTTTCAAACGCTGCGTTTCTTGCTCTTCCGCTTGCGAAAAGTGTTATCGGCGATGAGGGAATATTCTACTGCTCGGCTTATGTAGCTGTTTTTAACATTTTTGCTTTCACTCTCGGTATTTATGAAATCTCAGGGCACAAAGCGAAGATTAACCTTAAAAAGCTTATTCTCAATCCGGGCTCTATGTCCGTTATTATAGGATTGCCTCTTTATCTGTTGCAACTGAATTTACCCGAGTTTATCCTTAGACCGATTGAACTTGTGGGAAACTGCAATTCACCTCTTGCAATGATTGTTTTCGGCACCTTCCTTGCAAATTCAAATATCAAAAATTTATTTGCAAAGAAAGAAATTTATTTTGTTTCTTTCTTAAGACTTATCGTTATACCGATGTGTATGCTCGGTATATTCTATCTTTTCGGCGTGAGAGGACCTCTTCTTACGGCGCTTACTATTTCGTCATCAGCGCCGACTGCGACAAATACCGCTATGTATGCAGCAAAGTATGACAATGACGCTTCACTCGGTTCTGAGCTTGCGGCGCAGTCGTCGATACTTTCAATTATTACAATGCCTGTAATCGTCGCACTTGCAACTGTAGCCGTATAACAGATTGTATTATTAAATATAACTGATTGTAAATAATTATTTAATATTGAGCGCAAAATCTTGAATATTAAAAAACTCTGATTATAATTGAGTTAACAAAACAAAAAGGAATGATTATAATGAAGCTTGTAATAGCTATAATTTCAAATAGTGACGTTTCAAAAGTTCTCGGCGCAACAAGCGCAGATGGATTTTCTTCAACAAAAATTGCAACAGCCGGACAGTTTCTCCAGAACGGTCAGACGACTGTTTTGTTTGGTGTCGACGAATCAAGAGTGGAGGAGCTTTTTGAAATAATTGAATCGAATGTAACAAGAAGAGTTTTAAGGGAAAAGGGCGTAGAAAGCACTATTGAAGGCTCTCTTCTCAAAAAGCCCGTCGATGTTGAGGAATATGGTGCAGTAGCATTTGTAGTTGATGTTGAGGATTTTCGCAAATTGTAATGAATAAACTTGATTTTGTATCTAATAAAAGGACAATAGAACAGCTTGGCGTAATGCTTGACAGCCGCCATTTTCCACACGCTCTTATTATTGAGGGCGACGACGGACTCGGCAAAAAAACACTTGCACGTCTTCTTGCGGCAGCTCTTGTCTGCAGGGGTGAAAGTAAGCCATGTATGGAATGTGCACAGTGCCATAAAGCGATGAAGGATATTCACCCGGATATTTCTGAATTTACAGCAACAGGCGGTAAAGATTCCTTTAAGGTTGACACCGTGAGGGAGGTTATCAAAGACTCATATATGAGTCCTAATGAGGCTGAGTATAAGGTCTATATTCTCGGTAACGCCCATAAGATGAGTGCGTCTGCACAAAACGCACTTCTTAAGATACTTGAAGAGCCGCCGGAATACGTTGTATTCATTCTTACTGCACAGTCAAAAAGTTTGATGCTTGAAACCGTGCTTTCAAGAAGTGTTGTTGTTTCGCTTGAGGGCGTTGACGCAAGAGAAGGCGCAGAGTATATCTGCTCTCATAATGACGGTATTGATTTCGATGAGGCATTCGGCGTTCTCGAAACCTTCGGCGGAAATATCGGAAAGGCGCTCGAAGCTCTTTCACAGGGCAGAGCGCAGGAGCTTAACGAGCTTTGCGTGAACATTTGCGAAGCACTTTTGGAGGATAATGAATATCACCTTCTTACACTTTGTAAGGCGTTTCAAAACGATAGGCAGCTTATTGTTCTTGCATCCGATTTTCTAAAAAATATATTCAGGGACGCACTTGTCTTAACTGATGAGAGCGAATCCCTTTCAGGTCAAAGGGAGCTTGCTAAAAAGCTAAAGTCAAGACTCACAAGAAAGCGACTTATAAACCTTGTTGACTTTTGCGACGAGCTTAAGCGTATGGCTCAGGGAAACTGCAATAATACGCTTCTTATTACAAAAATCTGCTACGGTATGAAGCAGGCAACTGAGAGATAAAAGCATAACGCTTTCGGAGGATAATATATGGTAAAGGTTGTTGGTGTTCGCTTTAAGGACACGGGAAAAACATATTACTTTGACCCAAAGGAGCTTAATATAAAAAAAGGGATGACCGTTGTTGTTGAAACTGCAAACGGAACTGAAGCGGGTATTGCTCAGTACGCGCCGAAATATGTTGATGTTGAGGAGGTCGTTTCTCCGCTTCGTCCTGTAAAAAGGATTGCTGATGAAAATGACTTAAAAACACTCGAGAAAAACCGCGAGCTTGAAAAAGAGGCGCTTAAGGTCTGTGCCGAAAAGATAGAAAAACACGGTCTTGAAATGAGCCTTGTTGACGCTGAATATTCACTCGACGGCTCAAAAATAGTGTTTTTCTTTACCGCTGACGGAAGAGTGGATTTCAGAGAACTTGTAAAGGATCTTGCAAACCACTATAAAACAAGAATTGAGCTTCGCCAGATTGGAGTTCGTGATGAAAGCAGAATGATAGGCGGACTTGGTATCTGCGGAAGACCTTTTTGCTGTTCAACCTTCCTTCACGATTTTCATTCTGTTACTATTAAAATGGCAAAGGACCAGGGACTTTCACTTGCTCCCGGTAAGATAAGCGGTACCTGCGGCAGACTTATGTGCTGCCTTCAGTACGAGCAGTCGTCATATGAATATCTCAACAAAATCACGCCTAAAAAGGGCAGCGTTGTTGATTGCCGTGAGGGCAGGGGAGTTGTTGTTGACGCTTCTCTTCTTACGGGGATGCTTAAGGTTCAGCTTGACGCAGCGCCGGAGGGACTTCCCGTTGTTGTTTTCAGGGACGATGTAAAAATTGTAAAAAAGTCAAAACAGCAGGATAAAGAAAAATCTTCTGATGAATAAAAAAACACTTGATTTTTTATAATTTAGTGTTATATTAGAATTGTGAGATAAGAAATTTATAGGAGGTAAATCATTATGGCATATGTAATTTCTGATGATTGCATTTCATGCGGTGCTTGCGCTGCTGAGTGTCCTGTAGGCGCTATTGCTGAAGGCGATGCAAAGTTCGTTATTGATGCTGATGCTTGCATCGAGTGCGGTGCTTGCGAGGGTGTTTGCCCGGTAGGTGCTCCTGCACAGGGTTAATCAATCCAAATATTAAAGGCGACTCATTGAGTCGCCTTTTTTATTTTTTATATATTCAGAATTCAAGTTCCTTTCTTTCAAAAAGCTTTATTGAAAGAATTAGCGGGATAACAATGTAAATAGCGGCATAAAGATAGTAGATAGGTTTGCCGTTATTTATTGCTTCGTTTATAATGTTTTCCGGAAGGATAACCGATAAATCAATATTGTGCTTCATAAAAAACGGAATAAAATTAAGACCCGTAAAAAGAATTCCGAATACGTCGGCAATAAAACCGATGAATACAACAAGTCCGAGCGTTGCATTTTGAACGCCATATACAAAAATCATTGCCGCATTAACGCTTAAAGCGGTGACGAGATACTGAGTCCACAAATCCTTTAACACTTCTGGTATCTGCGCCATTTGACCTTTTACTCCGAATAAAGCAACGCATAATAGCGTTATTGCAAGAAATGCCTGCGCGAGAATTACAAGATATTCAAAGTATCTCGAAATAACAAGCCTTCTCCTTGACGTTCCGTAGCCGATTATTGTCTGCATAGCCTTGCTGTTAAAGTCGTCGGAGAATACCGCTGTAAAAACGGGTATACCTATCATAAGCATTGCCGCTTTTGATAAAAGTGAGGTAATAAGTCCCGAACTTTCAGGCGACTTTGAAAGAGATATAATAAGTGATACAGCGTAGATTACAAGCACTAACGAGGTCATTATCATATATGACTTTTTCTTTAATACTCTTAAAATATCTGCCTTGATTGAATTAAGCATCGTTATCACCTCCGACAAGCGTAAAGTAGAATTCCTCAAGGGAAGAGTTCTTTCTTGCGATATTATAGATTTCGATACCGTTTTGCTCAAGAACAGCTTTTGCCTTGTCGCTGTATTCGTCGGATACCTCAATGCTTACCGTTTTGTTTTGCCGGTTCATTTCATCCCTTGTGATTTCACGCATAATAACTCCTTCGTGAACAATTCCGAAGCGATGAGCAGTGTTTTCAAGCTCGCTTAAAATGTGTGAGGATACAATTATCGTTTTTCCATCTTTTTCGTTGACCTTCTGAATTAGAGTTCTTATATCGTGAATACCCTGTGGGTCAAGTCCGTTTGTCGGCTCGTCCAGAATGAGGAGGTCGGGATTGCCGAGGATGGCATTTGCAATACCGAGCCTCTGCTGCATGCCGAGCGAGTAACCG
>DLBD01000065.1 GCA_002494125.1 Ruminococcaceae bacterium UBA7030
CACGATTTTTATCTTTATGACTGGCATATTGAAAAGCACGAGGAGATGCACGCTTGGTATCACCCGAAGGAATCCGTAAAAAACATAAAGCGCTATTCAATGCTTGAACTAAGCAAAAGCGAAGAGGATATGATTCTGAGGCATATGTTCCCGCTTTATCCCCTGCCGCCAAATTCCTTACGAGGATGGGTGCTCACCCTTGCAGACAAGCACTGTGCGACGCAGGATTATATGAAGCTTTCGGGAAGGTTTGTTCCGATTTATAATGAGATTAACAGGAGAATTGAGAAGTTGTGATTATTACTATTTGCAAATATTTTTTCTGGTTTATTTTATACAGCGTCGGCGGATGGATTCTGGAAACGCTGCTGTTTTTAATAAGAGATAAGAAGGTTGTCAAAAGAGGTTTCCTTTTTGGCCCGCTTTGCCCTATATACGGTACAGGCGCCGTAATCTGCACTGCTATAATGTACGGTAGAATCAACAATATTTTCCTCGTATTTTTAATAGGGCTTCTTCTTTGCGGAACGCTTGAATACCTGACCCATTTTATTATGGAAAAGCTTTTTCATGCAATGTGGTGGGATTATTCTTCAAGGCGTTTTAATATAAACGGAAGGGTTTATCTTAACGGGCTGCTTGAGTTCGGCGCCGGAAGCGTGCTTATTATCAAGGTACTTCAACCTCTTGTTGTAAAACTTACCGATATGATACCTGAAAATGTATTATACATTATCTGTTTTGCCCTTTACTCAATAATTCTTGTTGATGTTAGTGCCACTCTTTCCGACCTTAAGGTTATGCTTAACACACTCAAGAAGCTGCAAAACCTTATTATCACGGAAACCCAAAAGGGCTTTGACGCCACAAATGTGCAGATAGAGAATATCAATGCAACTATAAAAGAAAGCGAGATATTCAAAAGCATCTCTTCAAGCTTTATTTCCGAAAACCGTCTATATGCAAGAGTTAAGAAAATTGCGCCTGATTTCAAACTTGAGAAGTATAAAAAGGTACTTGACATAATTCGTGATCAGCCGCAGGAGGATAAAGCACGAAAGGATATAAAGCTCTACGGCACAGCCGACAGCATTCCGACACCCGATGAAAACGAAAAATAAGGACAATAAACAAAGCACTTGCAAATGCAAGTGCTTTTACTTTTATTTTGCGAGGAAGCCGATTTTTTTCATAGCCTTGTCAAGTGTTCTCTGTGACACTCTCGACGCAATATCTGCTCCCTTTGTCCACTGTTCTTTAAGGTATGCTTTATCAGCCATATACTCATTATAACGCTTTTGCACGGGTTCGAGCTCAGCAACAACTGCTTCGCCTACTGCCTTTTTGAAATCGCCGTATCCTTTTCCCGAGAAGTCGGCTTCAATCTTTTCAAGGCTATCGCCCGTAACAGCAGAATAAATAGTCATCAGGTTATTAATTCCGTCTTTACCCTCGCCGTAGTGAACGCTCATTTCGCTGTCTGTAACAGCGCTCTTGAATTTTTTCATAATAACGCTCGGCTCATCCGTCAGATAAACCGTACCCTTAGGGTTAGGGTCTGATTTGCTCATCTTTCGTGTTGGCTCGGCAAGGCTCATTACCCTTGCACCTGCCTTAGGAAAGTACGGCTCAGGCACTGTGAAAACGTTGCCGTAAATACCGTTAAAGCGTTCTGCGATATCCCTTGCAATTTCAAGATGCTGCTTCTGGTCAGCGCCAACAGGAACAATATCAGCCTGATATAGAAGAATATCTGCAGCCATAAGACATGGATAAGTGAATAATCCTGCATTGATATTATCAGAATGTTGCTGTGACTTATCCTTAAACTGAGTCATTCGGTTAAGCTCGCCGAACATTGTATAGCAGTTCAAAAGCCAACCAAGCTGGGAGTGAGTCGGCACGTGCGACTGAACAAAAAGTATACTTTTTTCAGGGTCAAGCCCAACCGCCATTAGCAATGCATAAAGCTGTGTGGTCTGCTGTCTGAGCTTTTGCGGCTCCTGTCTGACAGTTATCGAGTGAAGGTCTGCAATACCGAATACGGTATCAAAATCTTCCTGAAATGAGGGCCAGCCCTTCATAGCGCCGAGATAGTTGCCAAGTGTCGGAATAGACGTAGGCTGAATAAGGGATAGGCTTCTCTTTTTTCTTTCCTGTTTTATTTCTTCTGACATATTAATTCTCCGTTACTTATATTCTTTTGAAAGTTCGCCAAGTGCTTTTATGCCCTTAATTATACCCTCATCGGATGGGGTAGAAAAATTAAGGCGTATGTACTGTGTTTTATCAGTATCATTCATAAGAAAAGCGTTACCGGGTACAACAGCTACCTTTTTCTCAACTGCTCTTCTTACAAAGTCAAGCATATCAACATCGTCAGGAAGCTTGCACCATACAAAAAGTCCGCCTTCAGGTCTTACATACTCAACAAAATCACCGAGCTCCTCGTCTATAAGCGAGCACATAAGCTCAAGTTTTTTTCTGTAAATTCCTCTGATTTTTTCAATATGGGAATCAACATCGTAATTAGTAAGCCATTCGTTTACAATCATCTGATTGAGGCAGGCGGTGTGAACATCCTCTGCCTGCTTGCCTACCGTCATCTTCGCAGTAATCTGCTTAGGCGCGATGCAATATGCAACACGCAGTCCGGGTGAAAGAATTTTTGAAAAAGAGCCGGCATATATTACAATTCCGTCTGTATCCATTGATTTAATACAAGGAAGAGCTTTGCCCGTAACTCTTAAATCACCGTAAGGATTATCCTCAAGAATGATAACATTATACTCCTTTGCAAGAGCGTAAAGCCTCTCCCTCTTCTCAAGTGACATAGTAGCACCTGAAGGGTTTTGGAAGTTAGGGATTGTATAAATGAATTTTACATTATCACATTCTTTAAGCGCTGTTTCAAGAGCGTTTACATCCATTCCGTCGCTTTCAACAGGAATGCCCTTAAGCTTGCAGCCGTATGAACGAAAACAGTTGAGGGAACCGATGAACGAAGGCTCCTCACAAATAACAGTATCGCCTTCGTTACAAAGGATTTTTGTAACTAAATCCATAACCTGAGTAGCACCGGAGAGGATGAGCGTATCATCAAATTCTTTTCCGATATTCTCTCTCTTTTTCATCCAGTCAGAAACTGTTTTTCGAAGCTTTGGATAGCCCTCGGAAATACTGTACTGAAGGGCAGTTATCGGCTCCTCTTTAAGTATTTTTGAAGCAATTTCCTGTACCTCTTTTACAGGAAATGCGTCAGGCGCAGGGTTACCTGCGGCAAGTGGAATAATCTCAGGGTCGGCAGTTGCCTTTAGTATCTCCCTGATGGCGCTTGGCTGGAGTGATGAGATTTTATTTGAAAAAGTATATTCCATTATATAATACCGTCCCTCTTTAAGAATTTAATAAGTCTTTCGGTGTTTTTGCCGTCATGGAATTCAACAATTTTTGAATACTTGTCCTTATATTCCTGCGGCTGTTCATTATTATAGTTTCTTTCAATAGCCTGCGTAAGTCCTTCGGTGTTGTAGAAGAAATCGCCATAGACGTTATCTTCATTGAGCATAAGCTTAGTTGTAGGTCCGTATTCAGCCATACATTCGTCCTTTTCCTCCCAGTAAAAGATTACTCTTGTGCCACGGTAGAAAGCGTCGTAAGCGATTGACGAATAGTCGGTTATAAGAACTCTTGTTTGGCGGAGAATATCGTCATACTTAGGCTCTGTTACTATAACATCCGTTACAGATTTAGGAAGTTTCTGAAGCTCATTAATTATAAGCGGATGAGGAAGAATTAACACCTTGTCTTTAAGATTTTCCGGAACAGAGTCATAAATCTTCATAATCATCTTGAAATAGCTTGTTTCAAGGAAGTTGTCGCGCGCGGTATTGATTTCCCACGGGCGCCATGTAGGCATAATCGTAATCTTATCGGCGTAGTCGTTAAGAACATTTTTATCAAATTTAGGAAGTCCTGTGATATAGATATCCTCTTCATAATGTCTTCCAAGCTGGGTGAAATGGTCGCACTCAGCCTGTGACGAAACAACAACCCTATACTTGCCGTTAAGATTTTTACGTTTGAACATACCTCTCGACTCAGAGTCAAGCGAAACCATATACATAACTCCGTGCTGGAGAAATACATAGTTTTTATTCTTGCTCTGCACCTTTGCGAGAGCGAGCTTATTAAACGTTTTAAGGTCGATTGCATGAACAAGCGTTTCAGTGCCTATAAAGGTGTATGCTCTGAAGAAATAGAGATAGTGCTTAAAGCTGTGTTTTATAAGTACATGGTCCCTATATTTTTCCGGAACATCATCCGCTGCTTCTTTTGTTATTATGAAGTAAGCATACGGATAGCCGCTATCGTTAAGCTTTTCAAAGAGCACGCTTGCGCTTTCCTCAAACTTTGATGCGTTCTTTTCATAAAGAAGAACAAGCCCCTTTGCCTTTTTGCCAAACCAGAAGCGAGAGCAGATAAAAGCAATAATTTGTGAAAGCTGCTTTGAAAGAGAGTCCGAAACATTGAGCGAACGGACATAAATATTAAGTCTGTTGCTTCTTGACTGACGGAAGATTGCAACGGAATTTGTTTGCTTATCACAAAGAATAGGACCCCTGAGGCCGAGAAATCTTCCGAGCGTCATACATGTATATACAACATGACACTGAACATTGCAATTAAGACTGTTTTTATAATTAAGCGCAACCATATTTGTCGCAGGCATATCTACCGCATCCTTAAGCGGCACGGAGAAATGCCAGAAGCCGTAATGCGAATGAGAAAGTCTTGACTTGTTAGCAATAAAATGAACAGGATATTCATTGTCGCCGACTGTAAGCCATGTGTCCTTTAGCCTTGTTTTAACAGGCGTTCTGAACTTAAACGAACTAAAACAGATAAGCTTATTCTTCGTTTTAAGATAAAGCGGAAGAATATTCGTCATACGTGAGTTGCGCCTGAAGCTTTGGTCTGCTTCTCGCTCTTCGCCAAGATCATCAAGGAAGAGTTTGTCCTCTGTTTTTCCGTAGTCAACTGCCTTGAAACCGTATTTTTCCTCATAAGCCTTAATTCTTTTTGCTCTCTTAAAGCTTTTCTTTGAATCGGTTACAAATTCGCCGTGATTGATATAGTACTTATCACCCGTCATAAAGGTGAACATTCCCGCAAAAATAGGTGTACCGCAGACGAAATCGACAATTCTGTCAGGCTTTATACCATAAAGAAGTCTGTCAGCCTCACGCTTATAGACATTCTTCATTATGCTGCTTTCCTTCATTTTTCGTCCCTTTAGTGCGAACTCAACAAGCTCTCTGAAGGAAAACTGAAAAGCGGTTATTGTACCGAGCGTTGTAACATTATCTCCGAGAGAATAGAGAAAATCCTTTTTCTTTGCATTAAGGTTTCTTCTGTAAACTACCGAATAGTTAAACTCGGGATTTTCATTTATATAATTTCTGATATTTCTGTAATGGGATTCGGAAAGTCTTCCCGCATAAATAAGACAAAGAGGCTTGTCGCAGTATGCATTATCCTCAAGCTTATACTTGTCGGTCGTACCGTTTACCATCATTTCGAAAAGGTCTTCGCAGGATTCTACAGAGCCGTTAGGACAATATTCTTTTACAAAATCATCATACGGCTCAACGTCCTTTTTCATCTCTGCGACAACATCATCAACATTTTCAAGAATCGGAAACGGCAGACTTTCAAACGGAATATACACACCTCTTGTTGCAAGGTATCCCCTCTTATCATAAGCATAAAGGATAATCTTTTTTCCCGTAACGGCATAGTCAAAGAAAACGCTTGAATAGTCGGTTATAAGACCGTCGCACGCATTTAACACCTCATATGTATCATAGTTGCCGGTGAAATAATCAATGTGCTTATAGTTATCACAATCAATCGCACTTGCAAGAAGGAAGTGAAGGTTAACAAGAATAACAGTATCGTCGTCAAGGCGTTTGTCAAGCTCGTCAAGTATTTCCTTTGTGTTTGCAAGCTGGACATCTGTATCGGCAGTTCTTCCCGTGCCGCGCCATGTTGGCATATAAGCAAAAATCTTTTTATCCTTATAGCCAAGCTTTTCCTTCATTTTTACAGCCTGCTCTTTATCGTAGAAAATATAGTTTCTCGGATAATTTGCAATAAGGGATTTACCTGAGAAAATGTATTTGAGGTCATAATCCTCCATAAACACATTTCTTGTAAACTCATTCGGAAAAAGAGCATAATCACTCATAAGATAGTTTTTCTGAATATTTGCAAGAGAAGCATTATTCGACTTATCAGACTTTCCGAGAGTTTTAAGCGGTGTGCCGTGCCAGGTGTTAAGAAATACCTGATCATCCCTTTTCACAAAATACGGCGGGAAGGAATTATCCGTCATAAGATACTTAGCAGTTGCAAGATACTTGCAGTACTGTTTCGAATTCCTGACAGATATTATAACCTTGTCAAAGCCGTAAAATTCCATTCTTTTCTTCGCAGCTGAAATAGTGTCATCAGTTACAACAAAGACAGTTTTATATTCGCTCCATCTATCATTTGTATTGAGTTCATTGAGCATTGAGAACATATTACCGTTAATATTAGTTCCCTGTCCGCCCTCAACAAGAACGAGCTTTTCATCTACGGGAAGCTCGAGATACTTAAGATATGAGGTCTGAATATTAGAAATGATACTTTTCGACTTGCTAATTAATCTTTTAATCACTTGTTTACTCCTCGGTTATAACATCGGATACAAACTGCGCAAGCTTTGCTGCGTTGTCGTTTCCGGTATTTTCAATATATTTAAGCTTAAAGGAACACAGCATATTTACGTCATAGTTCCCTTCTGAAATTGCCGTTGAAAGCTTTTCGGCATCCTCAAAAACAGCACTTGGCATTTCCGACTTAATGTCAATATTAATTCCCCTTTCAGACGAATACTTGTCGTAATCGGGAACAAAAAAATAAAGTGGCTTCAAAAGTATTGACGCCTCAAAAGCGCAGGCGGAATAGTCGGTAATAATAACATCGGCAACCTTCATCAAATCATATGTGTTAAAACTGCCTTCAAAGGAAAAACATTCGTCACGCTCAACCTTTGAAAAAAGAGGATGAGTGCTGATGATAAGGTGATAATCGCTCATACTGTCGTCGGCAAATTCAGCCTTGAGCTGAGCGACTGCATAAGCCTCCCTCTCACGAAACGTCGGAAGGTAAAGAACAATTTTCTTTTGCGCCAAATCCGGATTAGCGCTGTAAAAATCCGAAGTGCAGTCGTTTTCAACAATGGCGTCAACTCGCGGCAGTGAAAGAATTTTGAAAGCGTCAGCTCCGTAGCCGAACGCCTTTTCGTAAAACTTTTGCGTAGCCTTACTTGGCGCAATGATATAATCGTAGTTTTTATGCATACACATAGCGCGGCTTACGTCCTCGTCCCTGCCCTCTTTGGTGCCGATGCTCTGAAGTCCGAACTTTTTAAGCGCTCCGAGCGCGTGCCATATCTGGATAACCTTCAGGCTTTTTTTATGTTTAAGGCAGGAAACAGTTATTGAATATGTGTCAAGTATTGCAAGACGAGATGTGGAAAGGTAATACATATCTCCGACTATACCGAAGCAATACTTTATTTTAGGAAGAATACCCGCAGGGATTGTGCGAAGCCTGAAAACCTGCTCGGTTTCCGGCATCTTTTCACATATCGCCTTTTCAAGAAGCAACATATCAAGGCTTTTGTCATCGCTCTGGCGTGAGAGGTAAACTACCCTGTTTTTTGTTTTAAGCAGTTTTAACGGCGCATAAAGCACCGCTAAAACCGCTTTCATAATCTGAATTATAAATACTTTCATTATTACTCGTAGAGAGGATATTTTGCACAGATTTCGGCAACGCCGTTCTTAATATAATCCTTCTTGTTTTCAAAGTCAGTTACTGCAAGGAAGATGAACTCTGCAATCTTGTCCATATCGTCAGCATTTAGACCTCTTGTGGTAGCTGCAGGGGTACCGATTCTTACACCCGATGTTACAAAAGGTGAAAGGGGTTCGTTAGGAACCGTGTTCTTGTTAAGAGTAATATGAACCTCGTCAAGACGGTGTTCAAGCTCCTTACCTGTTACATCAGTACCTCTTAAATCAAGAAGGCAGAGGTGGTTGTCCGTACCGCCTGATACGAGATTAAGCCCTCTCGAAGTAAGACCGTTTGCAAGAGCTGCAGCGTTTTCTACAACTCTCTTCTGATACTCCTTGAATTCCGGCTTAAGAGCCTCGCCGAAGCATACCGCCTTGCCTGCTATAACATGCATTAGCGGGCCGCCCTGTGTTCCGGGGAATACAGCAGAATTAAGCTTCTTTGCAAGGTATTCGTTATTACAGAGGATAAGACCGCCGCGGGGACCGCGAAGAGTTTTGTGTGTTGTGGTAGTAACAACATCTGCATAAGGGATTGGCGACTGGTGAAGTCCGGCGGCAACAAGACCTGCAATATGCGCCATATCAACCATAAACATCGCTCCGTTTGCATGGGAGATATCAGCCATAGTCTTAAAGTCAATCTCTCTCGGGTAAGCAGAAGCGCCTGCAACAACAAGCTTTGGCTTAACCTTATTAACCTGCTTTGCAAATTCCTTATAGTCGATAAAGCCGTTATCGTCAACACCGTAAGGAACAAAGTTGAAATATTTACCGCTTATGTTTGCGGGCGAGCCGTGGGTAAGATGTCCGCCGTTGTCAAGGCTCATACCCATAACGGTGTCGCCCGGCTTGAGAAGCGCAAGATAAACAGCCGTATTAGCCTGTGCGCCTGAGTGCGGCTGCACATTAGCAAAATTACAACCGAACACCTCGCAAGCACGCTTGATAGCAATTTCCTCAACAATGTCAACATACTGACAGCCGCCGTAATATCTTTTTGACGGAAGTCCTTCTGCGTACTTGTTTGTGAGAACAGAGCCCATAGCCGCCATAACCTGAGGAGAAACGAGATTTTCAGAAGCGATAAGCTCGATATTCTCTCTCTGTCTTTTGAGCTCAAGCGACATTGCCTCGGCAACCTCGCTGTCTGTTTCTGCTACCTTTGCGATTGAATCGTAATAATCAGCATACATTTTTTTATCCTCCATATATTTTTATATATTTTTTCACAGATACATATTAACATAAAATCAATAAATATACAATATATTATTTAATTTATATATTAAATAATTAATTACAGCTAATTCAGCAAAACCGCCCATAGTAAACTATGAGCGGTGAAATAATCCGAATATATAACGAAGTTTTATACTATATGCAATAACAAGCAATAAAACTATCTTGTATTAATGATATATCATTGAAAAAGATTTATATAATCTTTCATTTTCTAACCTCATTTGAATTATTTTGTGTTATTAGATTAATTACAGCCCTGTTATAAATTATTGCATTATCTTTTACATATTCTGCTCCACCCAAAATTAAAACATCGTTTGTATTTATTTCTTCGCCTTTCAAATATTATTTAACTTTGTATACATACACTTCATTATCTAAATAATTATCAGAACAAATAGAGTCAAAAACAACGCCCTCGGTATCATTTGAGATTCGTTTAATAGAATCTTCATTCGTAAAAACTACTACAACAGAGAACACCTCTAAAGGCATTCTAGAAACACTTTTGGCGATTATTTCTTTATGTTCCATGGAATTAACATAAACATGAATCGTATCAAGGTTTTGGTAACTCCAAAAAGCTGCTATTTCATTTTTAAACCAATATTTATTTTGATTAAACCCATCGGACTGTGTGTTTATATAAGCATGAAATTTGTTTTTATGCAAATAAATCATATCTGATGAGATTTCAATTCCGATTATATCCTCGCTTACATTATTTTGTAAGTATTCTGTTGTCCATTCAAATAAATCATTCAACTGATAGTCATCATAAAATTTCCCGTCTATACGTTCTGTGTTAAAAACTATGTCTTTATATTTGTATTTCCACTTATAATTTGACCATTTTATTTCAAAAAATAGTGTTCTGTCTATATAATAATTTCCGTTTTCATAATCAATCAACTCAAATTCATCTTCAGTTGCGTTATATTTATCGCACAAATAATCAACTGCCGCATTTGTCAGATTGATTTTTGTAATATGTAATCCGAGAAAAACGCCCGCTACTATCAGCAGAATAGCAGCGCAAACAGAAATAAATATTATTTTTTGTTTTTTACTCATAAACCTTACCTCATCTGAATTTATCGCCATAACGGAGTTTTTTGTTTTATGTTATGACAGGACACAAAACCGTCCCAGTTTTAGTAATCAATTTTAGTATATATTCTTATTGCTTCGTATGCAAGCGAATTGCAAAAACGTCCAAAAATGCGACAAAAAAAGTTCGACTTTTTTTCAAAAAAGCACTTGACAATTTTTATTCTTGCAAGATAGAGTTATATATGTTAAAATCTTATGTAATTAAAAATGAGGAGCTGATAAAATGAGCGGACATAACAAATGGAGCACCATAAAAAGAAAGAAGGGTGCAAACGACGCTGCAAGAGCGAAGGTATTTACTAAAATAGGAAGAGAGCTTGCCGTTGCGGTTAAAAACGGAGGTCCTGACCCAAACGTCAATTCAAAGTTAAAAGACGTTATTGCAAAGGCTAAGCAGAATAATGTGCCTAACGACAATATTGAAAGAATGCTTAAAAAGGCTGCCGGCGATACTGACAGCACAAACTTCGAGGAAATCGTTTATGAGGGCTACGGTCCGTCGGGTATTGCGGTAGTTGTTGAAACGCTTACCGACAACAGAAACAGAACTGCTTCTGAGGTTCGTCATTATTTTGACAAGGCAGGCGGAAATATGGGCACACCCGGTTCGGTTACCTTTATGTTCGGCAAGGAAGGCGTTATCATCATCGAGAAGGAGGATGTTGACGAGGACCAGCTTATGGAGGACGCCCTCGAGGCAGGCGCAACGGATTTCTTAACTGACGACGAGGACATTTTTGAAATCAGAACAGAGGCAACGGATGTCGGTGCTGTTCGTGACGACCTTGAGGCAAAGGGATACACAATTGTATCGTCAGAGCCTGCATACATCCCGCAGACCTACACAAGGCTTGAAGATGAGGATGATATGAAGAGAATGTCAAAGATGATTGAGATGTTTGAAGAAAACGACGACGTTCAAAACATTTGGCACAACTGGGAAAACGAAGACGAATACGAAGGATAATAATTCAAAAATTTCAGCATAAAAAAATGAGCGAACACAGTTCGCTCATTTTTATTTAGTGTTAAATAGGGCCGTCGTTATGGATAGTCTTATCAAACATATATTTCTTATCCCAAGGCGTCATCTTTGAATCCTCACAGAAACGCATAGGCATATCCCTGCCAACCTTCCACTCGGGAATTTCAGGGCAGTTCGGATCACCCGTCTTTATAAAAGCACAAATTGACTTGCACATCTGATTTGCTATTTTGCGGTCAACATCTTCAAACGGACGCCAGTTATGTTCAAGTCTGTTGAAAAGATAGATAATATCCGATGAATGATAAGGACCGGCGTTATCGCCCGGAAGCTGGCGGGCAAAGTTTGCCATCCACACCTTGTTGCCGTTTCTGCTCGCTTTTTTAACGAATGCCTGACTCATTTTAAGAAGAGCAATACAGAACATATCCTTTGAGGTAACGCTGACAACCATAGGAATATCAGTCGGCACTGTACTCATCTTGAAATTTTCCTTTGTGATAAGCACTCCATCATAAGTCGGAAGAGCGTTCATAAGCGGGATTTTACCCTCCTGGTACGCTTTATTCCAAGCCCAGTAAAGCTCTTCGTCCGTTGTTTCGTCGCGAAGCTCGAATATATTCTTTTTGCCTGCGTATTCAATAACCTTATCCCAGAAAGCTTTCATCTTTTCGGGGGTCTTCGGCTTTACGATTGAACGCTGAATACCTGCACTGCTCATAAGAACAGCACCCTTAAGACCAATTTTCTTAAGCTGGCTTGTCGAAAGAAGAAGGTCAACGCTCATACCGCCTGCGCTCTGACCTCCAAGTATGATTCTGTTTGGATCTCCGCCAAACTCGGCTATATGATCCTTAACCCACTGAATAGCAGTAAGCTGGTCAAAGAGTCCGTAATTGCCGCATTTGCCTTCGCCGTCCTTGAGGTCAGGATGTGAGCAAAAGCCGTAGGCACTTACTCTGTAATTCATTGCAACCCATATTATACCTTCCTTTGCAAGCTCGTCGCCGCCAAAGTATCCCTCGTCGGCACTGCCGCTTACAAATGCACCGCCGTAAATATATATAAATACAGGGCAGTTTTTTGCGTCCTTAGGAGCAGTAATATTAAGGTTCTGGCAGTCCTCATCATAAGTAAAGGTCTGTCCCTCACGAAATTCTTTATAGAAAAAAGGAGCTGTTTCCTCGTCATTTGTAAACGCTCTTTCCTGAGGCGAGCAAGCGCCGAATTCGGTAGCATCATAAACGCCTTCCCAAGAATTGACAGGAGTAGGATACTCCCAGCGTTTTGCAGTTGCGTATCGAAGTCCTCTAATCTCAATACGGTCATCGTATTCGCGGCATTTAATGTCGCCCATTGACGTGTTTATTATTTTAGTTTCCATATTCAAACCCCTTTAGTTTTATCCTTTATTTAAGTTTATCACAAACAAAACAATAATTCAATAACAACTATCTACTCAAAATAATGCGGGAACTTTTCAAACCTGTCGAAAAACTCTATGTGCTTGTCAAACAGCTTTGTAAACATTGCAATAATATTACCGTTGAGAAGCGCCATAACAAGCGTGCCGACATTTATGCCGATTAGCTTATGAAAAAGCGCTAACGAAAGGATAAGTGAAATCAATAGCATTGAAAGGTCATATGAAAGTTTCCATTTCCTCATATCAAGCTTTTTCTCCTGCCCTATTTTCGAAACGAAGAAATCATATGCACACGGTGCAAGATAGGTTTTGAAAAGCATAGCAACACAAAATGATGTGACTACCATACCGACAATAAGATATATTATTCTTATAACAATACTTTCAGGAACCATATCGGCTTTCATCACCCATTTTGCAAAATCAAGAATTGTTCCGTAGATAAGAGCGCTTACAAACGACATAAGGTAAGTCAGCTTAAAGCGTTTAAGCACCAAGCACATAAGCGCAAGAAAAAGCGCCTGAACAATATATTCAATCTGCCCCTGAGTGATAAAGGTAAGTTTCTGACTTAGTATATACGAAGGGGCGACAATCATTGATGTGCCGAGATTTGATTTAATTGTGCAGGAAGCTGCAAACGGCATTATACAAACACCGATTAGATATGCAAGCTCCCTCGACATTTTTATTTTTTTCATATTACACCTACGAAGAAAACAGCTTTCTTGCGAAAGCTGTTTTTTGTTTATCTGTCTTCTCTGAAATAGGACAAGCCGAGCGATGCCGGTCCCTGATTTTCCTTTTTCTTCCTTGCACTTACAACAATAAGAACTACAATGGTTACGGCATAAGGAAGCATCTTGAAAAGCTCCTGTGCTTTAAGCGTAAGTCCCGGTACAAAGAGATATACGATATAAAGTCCGCCAAAAATAATTGAGGCGAAAATACCGAGATTAGGACGCCATATAGCAAAAATAACAAGTGCGATTGCAAGCCAGCCTCTGTCGCCGAAGCCTTCGTTTGACCATACGCCGTTTGCGTAGTCCATTACATAGTAAAGACCGCCAAGACCCGCAATAACAGAACCGATGCAGGTTGCAAGATACTTTGACTTTGTAACGCTAATACCGGCTGCATCTGCTGTTGCAGGATTTTCACCTACTGCACGAAGGTGGAGTCCTCCCCTTGTTCTGTTAAGGAAAAAGCCGCAGATAACCGCAATTATTACAGCGAGATAAGCAAGAAAGCCGTATGATAAAAACAGCTTGCCGAATACTCCCGCACTTTCGGCAAAAGGAAGCTTTGCCGCAAAATACCTGCTTGTGTGCGAAAGAGCAACCGACGGTACATCGCTGTCAACAAGTTTGATGAGTGAAGCTCCGAAGAAATTACCGAAGCCGACACCGAAAGTTGTGATAGCAAGACCGGTTACATTTTGATTTACTCTCAGCGTTACCGTAAGGAAACAATAGATAAGTCCCATAATAAGAGAACCTATTATTGTGCATATAAGCGGAATGAACAAAGCGAGAAAGCCATTCATTTCATCCCATGAAGAAAGAGAGTTTTCGTAAAGAAAAGCGCCGATAACACCGCTTATACCGCCGACATACATAACGCCGGGGATACCAAGGTTGAGGTTACCTGACTTTTCAGTCATAATCTCGCCCGTTGCGCCGTAAAGAATCGGTACGCCCTGCATTACCGCACGAGGAAATAAAGAAACTAATGTACTTAAAACTGCCATCTTACTTTACCTCCTTGCTTGATTTATTGAACTTTATCTGATAGTTTACGAAAAACTCACTGCCGATAATGAAGAAAAGAATTATACCGGTAAGAATATCCGAAAATGATTTGTTAAGACCGAAGTCGGTTGCAATCTGCTGCGCACCTGAATCAAGAAATGCAAGAAGAAATGCAGTTAAAATCATAACAAGCGGATTAAACTTTGCAAGCCATGATACCATAATAGCGGTAAAGCCTCTTCCTCCTGCTGTTTCGGTTGTAATTGTATGGCTTGTACCGCCGACAAGGAGAAGTCCTGCAATACCGCAGACTGCACCTGAAAACAGCATTGTTCTTATAATAACTTTTTTTACGTTAATACCGATATATCTTGCTGTGTTCTGCGACTCGCCTACTACTGATATTTCGTAGCCGTGCTTACTGTATTTAAGATAGATATACATAAATATCGTAATTGCAAAAACAACAAGAACGTTGAGGAGGTATTTCTGCCCTCCGATTTCAGGAAGCCATCCTGCCTGTGTGTTAGGATTAATAATACCGATTGAGCCTGAGCCCTTCGGGTTTTCCCACACTCTTGCAAAATACGCAACAAGCTGAATGCCTACATAGTTCATCATAAGTGTGAAAAGTGTTTCGTTTGTATTAAGCGTAGCTTTGAATATTGCAGGGATAAGCGCCCAGATTGCACCTGCAAGCATACTTGCAACTATCATTGTAAGAATAAGAAGACCGTTCGAAAGCTTACCTCCGAAAAGAATCATACAAGCCGTTGTTGCAAGTCCGCCGACAAGTACCTGTCCTTCTGCGCCGATGTTCCAAAATCGCATCTTAAATGCAGGAGTAACGGCAAGCGAAACACAAAGAAGCATAGCAAGGTTTTGCAGAAGGTTCCAAACTCTTCTTGAAGTGCCAAAGGCTCCGTCTATCATTGTTGCGTAAACCTTAATAGGATTTTCACCTGTAAGCGCCATAGTGACGATTGCACACACGATGAGTGCGGCTATTACCGAGCCGAGTCTGATAAGAGTTGATTCGTGCCACGGCATCGCCTCTCTTTTAACAATATGGAAAAGAGGCTCGTGCTGTTTTGATGAATTTTTATTACTCATATTAAGCCTCCTCCTTATCATGAACACTCTTTGTCATAAGAAGTCCGAGCTCGTCCTTCTTGGCGGTTCTGCCGTCGACAATACCTGTAATCTTACCTGAGTTTATAACCATAATTCTGTCGCAAAGCTCAACAAGAACATCAAGGTCTTCACCGACAAATATGATTGCAACGCCGCTTTCCTTCTGCTTATTGAGAAGGTTATAAATTGTATAAGAGGAGTTAATGTCAAGACCTCTTACGGGATATGCTACCATAAGCACTTTCGGGTTTAGAGCAATCTCTCTTCCGACAAGGACCTTCTGAACATTACCGCCCGAAAGACGTCTTATCGGAGTTGTTGCGCTCGGAGTAACGACTTCAAGGCTTTTGATAATATCGTCTGCAAGGTCTGCCGGGTCTTTCTTTTCGAGGAATGGAGTGTGTCCTTTTTTGTAAGAACGAAGCATCATATTGTCGACGATGTCCATACTTCCAACGAGTCCCATACCGAGTCTGTCTTCAGGTACGAAGGAAAGTGCAATACCCATATTCCTGATTTGCTTCGGTGTTTTGCCTACAAGCTGTGTAACCTCTTCACCGTCCGGCTTATAAAGAATGCTTGAGCCTTTTTCCGCAATCTGAAGACCTGCAATAGCCTCAAGAAGTTCCTTTTGCCCGCAACCGGAAATACCTGCAATGCCGAGAATTTCACCGCTGTGAACAGTAAAGGTTGCGTCCTCAACAGCATTCTTGCCGTCGGGTGACTTTACAGTAAGATGTTCTACAACAAGTGTTTCCTTCGGGTTGACAGGCTCTTTACGCTCAATGTTAAGCTCAACCTTTTCACCTACCATCATTTCAGTAAGTGACGCTTCGGTGGCATCCTTTGTTTCAACCACTCCAACGTTTTCGCCCCTTCTGAGAGTTGCAACCCTGTCAGAGATTTCAAGCACCTCATGGAGCTTATGTGTAATTATTATAATCGACTTATTATCCTCACGCATTTTGCGAAGGACTGCGAATAACTTTCGAGTTTCCTGTGGTGTAAGCACGGCTGTAGGCTCGTCGAGGATGAGAATATCCGCGCCTCTGTATAACACCTTGATAATTTCAACTGTCTGCTTTTCTGAAACAGACATTTCATAGACCTTTTTGTCAAGGTCAAGAACGAAGCCGTATTTTTCAGTGATTTCTTTTATTCTTGATTTGGCTTCTTTTATATTAAATTTTTTGCCGTCCTCGATTCCGAGAACAATATTCTCTGCTGCAGAGAAAACATCAACAAGTTTGAAGTGCTGATGAATCATACCTATGCGGTACTTAAAGGCATCCTTTGGCGATGTGATTACAACCTCTTCGCCATTTACAAAAATCTGTCCCTCATCAGGATAATAGATGCCCGAAACCATATTCATAAGGGTGGTTTTACCTGAACCGTTTTCGCCGAGAATTGCAAGAATTTCACCCTTATATACCTGAAGGTCAACATCTTTATTTGCAACAACTTTTTTTCCGAAGGCTTTGGTTATTCCTTTTAATTCGAGTGCATATGTTTCGCTCATTTGTACCTCCAAAAAATACAATTACCGCGGCAGTACAAAATGCACTGCCACGGATTATAATTTTCAACTAAGCTTAGAAAGCCTCGTTAAGAAGTGTGATTCCGTCAATTCTTACATCAAAGTAAGGAGCTGAACGGAACTCTGACTCATGGAAGTAACCGTCCTTGATTACCTCTGTGTCAGGTGTAAATGCTTCGTCAGTATCAACGTCAGCCATATATGAATCAAGAGCTGCACCGTCCTTTGTGAAGTTTGCTGTGTCAAATACATGAACTGTGCCTGCCTCAAGATCAGCCTTTACCTTTTCAAGAGCTTCTGCTGTGCCTGCTGCTGCAGCCTGCTCATTAATTTCTGTAAGCTCTACTGAGCCTGTTGCGATTGTGCCAACCCAGTCAGCGTCTATAGCCTGGCCGTTCTGTACACAAGTAATCATATACTCAAAATAAGGAGCCCAGTTAATTCTTGAAGATACGATGAAAGTGTTAGGACAAGCTGATACAGTTGAACCGTTGTAAGAAACGTTAGGAATACCTGCGTTCTCACAAGCAGTAGGAGCACCCATTGAGTCAGCGTGCTGTGAGATAAGGTCGCAGTTAGCGTTGATAAGAGCAGTTGCTGCTTCCTTCTCTGCAGTTTCGTCATACCATGAACCTGTGAACTGAACGTCCATTACAACGTCAGGGCATACGCTCTTAGCACCGAGATAGAAAGATGTATAACCGGAAATAACCTCTGCATAAGTATATGCGCCAACGTAACCCATTTTAGGTACATCGCCCTTGAGGTTGCCTGCTTCCTTGATTTCGTTGAGCTTCATACCAGCTGCAACACC